>NZ_KB290554.1:23913-26735 GCF_000282835.1 Pandoraea sp. B-6
ATCGCTTCCGACAGTCCCTGCACGAGACCGGCGATGCAGATCTGATTGACCATCTTGGCCACCTGCCCCGCGCCGGCCTCGCCCACGCGCGTGACGGCTCGGCCGTAGGCGCCCAGCGTCGGGGCCACCCGGTCGAACGCCGGCGCGTCGCCGCCGCACATGATCGTCAGCACGCCGTTCCTGGCACCGGCTTCGCCACCCGAGACGGGGGCGTCGACGAAGTGCAGCCCCTTCGCGCGCGCGGCGGCGTAGAGTTCGCGTGCCACGTCGGCCGAGGCCGTTGTGTGGTCGACGAAGACGGCGTTCGCCTTCATGCCGGCGAAGGCGCCGTGCTCACCGAGCACGATACTGCGCAGGTCGTCGTCATTGCCGACGCAGGCGGCCACGATATCGGCGTCGCGCGCTGCCTCGGCCGGCGTGGCGGCGGCCGCACCGCCATACTCGTTGGCCCATTGCTGCGCCTTGGCGGCCGTGCGGTTATAGACCGTGACCTGATGACCGGCACGTTGCAGATGACCGGCCATGGGATAACCCATCACGCCCAGGCCGAGAAACGCGACACGGACAGACGTTGCTTGCGATGAAGGGGAAGTCAATTCGAGGGCCTCGCAGGTTGATTCGCTATGAGGGAACCCAGGGGCGCACGAAGCAGGGGGCACCCGCGGGGTCCTGTCTGAAATTCAGGGGGCTTGCGAGCCACCATTATAAAGATGGGCAGCCCTCGGGCGCCAGCGCAATCCCCCGCCACACGGGGGATCCGCGCAAATTGGCCCCAGTTTGGTGCGCCGCGGGGCTTTCAGTAATTCCCCGTAAACATGAGGCCATCGTTACCGTTTGAAAAATTGTGTTTCCGTGACTGGCGTTGGTCTCAGGTTCCGCTACAATGCGCGGCATGGCTGATTTTGATACCTGTTGGTCAATTCGCGTTTACTACGAGGACACGGACGCCGGAGGCGTCGTCTTCTATGCCAACTATCTGAAATTCTTTGAACGGGCCCGAACCGAGTGGCTTCGTTCGCTCGGCATCGAGCAGCTCGCGCTGGCCCGCGAAACCGGCATGATTTTCATTGTGCGTGCAACCGCACTCGACTATCTGGCCCCCGCCCGGCTGGACGATCTCCTCACCATCAAAAGCCGCATCGAGCGCGTTGGCGGCGCCTCTGTCGATTTTCACCAGGAAGCCTGGCGAGACGCGCCGGACGGCAGCAGCGAACTGTTGGTGCGCGGCAGCATCAAAATTGGCTGTGTGGCGGCCAACACGCTGCGCCCAGGCAAGATTCCCGCGAACGTGCGCCTCGCCATGCTGTCGGCCGCCGCAGCGGGTGAGCCGCCCCGTTCGGCAGCCGCCTGAAGCCAACAACAAGAATTCCGGTCAGTCAATAACCACACCATGCCCGATCAAGACCTTTCCATTATTTCGCTGGTCCTGCATGCCAGCGTGCTCGCTCAGGCCGTCATGGGCCTGCTGCTGGTGCTCTCGCTGCTCTCGTGGACCCACATCTTCCGCAAGATCTTCGCGATTCGCCGCGCCCGCACCCAGACCGAGCGCTTCGAACGCGATTTCTGGTCGGGTGGCGACCTTCAGGCGCTCTATCAAAGCGCGCTGAACAACCGTCATCAGACGGGGGCGCTCGAACGCATCTTCGAATCGGGTATGCGCGAGTACATCAAGGCGAGCGAGAAGGGTCTGCACGATCCGAGCGCCATTCTGGACGGCGCGCGTCGTGCGATGCGCGCTTGCTATCAACGTGAAATGGACTCGCTCGAAGCCAATCTGCCGTTCCTCGCATCGGTCGGCTCGGTGAGCCCGTACATCGGTCTGTTCGGCACGGTGTGGGGTATCATGAACGCTTTCCGCGGCCTGTCGAACGTGCAACAAGCCACGCTCGCCAATGTAGCGCCCGGTATCGCGGAAGCACTGGTGGCGACGGCCATCGGTCTATTCGCCGCAATCCCTGCCGTGGTCGCCTACAACCGCTTCGCCAACGACATCGACCGACTGTCGATCCGCTTCGAAAGTTTCGTCGAAGAATTCTCCAACATCCTGCAACGGCAGATTCACTAAGCACTCCGGGAGCGCCGAGACATGGCAGGTTCTATGCGCAACGCTCGCCGCGGCCGTCGCGCCATGGCGGATATCAACGTCGTACCGTACATCGACGTGATGTTGGTGCTGCTCGTCATTTTCATGGTGGCCGCGCCGCTGGTCGCGCCGTCGATCGTCAACCTGCCGAGCGTCGCCAACGCGAGCCCGCAGCAGCAGACGCCGCCCGTGGTCGTCAACATCGAGGCCGACAACCGGATGCTGGTGCGCTACAAGGACGGCGAGAACACCATCGAGCAGCGCATGGGCGCCGCCGATCTGACGGGGTTCCTGCAAGGGCGTCAGGCCGCAAATCCGGATCAACCGGTCGTCATCGCCGCCGACAAGTCGGTGCGCTATGAAATCGTCATGAACGTGATGTCCGATCTCAAGGCCCAGGGCGTCAAGCGCGTGGGCCTGCTCGTCAAGCAGAAATGAGCCGCACCGCAGCCCGCACCGACCGTGCCAATCGCCCTATCGGCCCACGCAACGATGAGCGGGGCACGGGTCGGGCATTTCTCCTCGCGCTGTTCATGCACGCGCTGCTGTTCGCGCTGCTCTTCTATGGCATGCGCTGGCAGAACAGTTCGCCGGCCGGGTCAGAGGCCGAGCTGTGGACACCGTCCGAAGTCGCGGAGCCGACGCCGCCCGTGGTGACGCCGCCGCCGACGCCCGCGCCGCCCGCCGTGGCCGCGCCCACGCCGCCGGTCGAAGACGCCGACATCGCCCTCCAGCAAAA
>NZ_KB290554.1:27134-32110 GCF_000282835.1 Pandoraea sp. B-6
TTGCGCGGGATGGCCGGAGGCACGGCCGGCGCGACCGGCAACGGTCTGGGCTCGCAGGCCGGCGGTACGGGCTCGGGCGCAGGCGGCACAGCGTCGGCGGGCTATGCCGATCGCGTGCGCGCGAAGGTCAAGCCGAACATTGCTTATGGCGGCGACACCACGGGCAATCCCACGGCCGTCGTCTCGGTACGTCTGGCGCCGGATGGCAGCGTGCTGTCCATGCAGTTGGTCAAATCGAGCGGCAATCCCGCCTGGGACGCCGCCGTGCAGTCCGCTATCACCAAGTCCGATCCATTGCCACGCGACACCAATGGCAAAGCCCCCCCGAGCGTCAACCTTCGCTTCAGCCCAAAAGGCTGAGAGTGTTGTCAAACGGGAACGATAACCGAGCGACGTGAGTCCATTTTCATCCGAGTGTGGTAAAAATGGCGCTTGCACCGCGTAACTGACCAATCGAACGCATGCGAATTTCCAGTCAATATGCATGGCGTGCGCTGGTGGCCACCTGGCTCACCGCAGCGTGCACGATCGCCCATGCGCAGACGCCGCTGACCGTTGACATTACGGGCGTCGGCACCAACCGTTACCCGATCGCCGTGTCCAATTTCAAGGGCGCCGCGCCGACGGACATCGTGTCCGTCGTCAAGGCCGACCTGAGCAACAGCGGGCGCTTCAATCAGATCGATACGGGCGGCGCCGCCGTCGGCGTGGACGATTCGGTCGATCTCGGCACGTGGCGCGCCAAGGGGGCGAATGCCTTCGTCTCGGGCACGATCGTCCCCGCGGGCAACGGCAACTTCCAGGTCAGCTTCCGTTTATACGATGCCGTGAACGGACAACCGCTCGGCGGTCTGGCCCTCACCTCGTCGGCCGCGAACTTGCGTCTGACGGCGCACAAGATCGCCGACTACATTTACCAGAAGCTGCTGGGCGACCGCGGCGTGTTTGCCACGCGTCTGTCCTACGTGTTGCACAGCGGCAACCACTACCAGTTGCAGATTTCGGATTCCGACGGCCAGGATGCGCGCGTTGCGCTCAACAGCCGCGAGCCGATCATCTCACCGGCCTGGTCGCCGGATGGCACGAAGGTCGCCTACGTCTCGTTCGAGAAGCGCAAGCCCGTCGTGTACATCCACGATCTCCCGACCGGCCGTCGTGCCGTGTTGGCCAACGAGAAGGGCAACAACTCGGCGCCCGCGTGGTCGCCGGACGGCAGCAAGCTTGCCGTGGCCCTTTCGCGCGACGGCAACACCCAGATCTATCAGGTCAACGCCAATGGCGGTGGCCTCAAGCGTCTGTCGCGCAGCGGCGCGATCGACACCGAACCGCAGTATTCCCCGGACGGCAAATGGATCTACTTCACGAGCGATCGTGGCGGTGGTCCGCAAATCTACAAAATGCCGGCCGGTGGCGAAGGGGCAGGCGCTGCGCAGCGCGTGACCTTCAAGGGGAGTTACAACGTCAGCCCGCGAATCAGTCCCGACGGCAAGTTGCTCGCGTTCATTGCGCGACAAGGCGGCGGATTCAAACTGTGCGTGCAGGATATGAGTACTGGCGATGTTACGGCTCTGACCGACACCAGCCACGACGAGTCACCGAGTTTTGCTGCAAACGGCAAGTACATTCTTTATGCAACGCAGTCGGGGGGCCGCAAGGTTCTCGCGGCAGTCTCGGTGGACGGGCAAACCCGGCAGATTCTTCAGGTTCGGGGAGGGGAAGTTCGCGAACCCTCCTGGGGCCCTTTCATGCAATAACATCAACAGCAACATCAATCGGAGGCTCAAATGAGTTCCCTGCTTCGTAATATCCTCGCCATCTCTTCGCTGGCCGCTCTGGCCGCTTGCTCGTCGGGCGTGAAGCTCGACGACCAGGCTAACGCCAACAAGGGTCAAGCCACGGACGCCCGTGCTGTCGCCCCCGTCGACGCCTCGGCTGACGAACTGAACAACCCGAACGGCCCGCTCGCCAAGCGCAGCGTGTACTTCGGCTTCGACCAGTACAGCGTCGATGCTCAGTACACCCCGATGCTCCAGGCGCATGCTGCGTTCCTGAACAAGTACTCGCAGCGCCACGTGCTGGTGCAGGGCAATACCGACCCGCGCGGCACGAGCGAGTACAACCTGGCACTGGGCCAGAAGCGTGCCGAATCGGTGGTGAAGGCGATGTCGGCACTGGGCGCCAACACCAACCAGATGGAAGCCGTTTCGCTGGGCAAGGAAAAGGCAACGGGTACAGACGAGGCCAGCTGGGCTCAGGACCGTCGCGCCGATCTGGCTTATTGATTGAATCGTCATGACGTCTCGTTTGCTTAAAAACATGATCTGCGCGGTGACGCTCGGCACTGCGGTGCTGAGTCCGCTGGCGCATGCCGGATTGTTCGATGACGACGAGGCGCGCAAAGCGATCCTCGATATCCGCAGCCGTCTGGATTCGGACAAGCAGCGGATCGAGGGGCTCACGCGCAACGTGCTGGATTTGAACAATCAGATTCAGCAGTTGCAACGTGATCTGGCCGACCAGCGCGGTCAGAACGAAGATCTGAAAAACCAGCTTGCGAACCTGCAACAGAGTCAAAAGGATTTCTACAACGACCTCGACGGTCGACTGAAGAAATTCGAACCGCAGCAGATGACCGTCGGCGGCGTGACAGGCACCGTCCAACCGGGCGAGAAAGATGTCTTTGACGCCGCGCTGACGAAATTCCGCAATGGTGACTATAAGGGTGCGCAAACGGCATTCCGAACCTTCTCGGCCAAGTATCCCGACAGCCCGTATCAACCCGAAGCTCAGTTCTGGCTTGGCAATGCGCAGTACGCCAACAAGGATCTGAAGGGGTCGACCGCGACGCTGCAAGGGATCGTGACGAAGTACCCGACGAGCCCGAAGGCTGCCGAGGCAATGCTGGCAATCGCCAGCAACCAGGCGGAATCCGGGCAGATTGCGTCAGCGAAGAAAACGTTGCACGATTTGGTGACCAAGTACCCGGACAGCGAATCGGCGGCCGAGGCCAAGAAGCGTGTGGCCAAGCTGAAGTAAGACGTCTCGCGGGAGACTGCGCGAACCAGCCTGCCGTGTGAGGTCACTCGTCAAACGCATAACGCCGCCTTTGGGCGGCGTTGTCGTTTCCAGCGCATGCCGGATCACCGTCGTTGCCGTCATCGTCAACGCTGCCGCGACCGCCAGGCGCTCCCATCCTTCCGGGCTTTGCGGATGCCGACCGCGACCTCAAGTAGAATACGGGCTTTGCAAGCGTTCGAAGCGCGGCGTCTCAGGGGATGTGTGCGGGTCCAATTGGGCCTGCAGGGCATGACGACCGCACCCGCGATGTGATCGCGCGCAGACTGCGCGCGGCACGTCTGATACTTACCATGCCGGCTACGCCCCGTGGCTCGCGACAACGAATCAAACGGCCGAGCACGGCCGCCATCGCCTTCTCGCCTAATGACCGACGTCGATCTCACCGCCCTCTCCCACACCGTCGTGTGGTTCACCTTTGCGCTGGCCTTCGTGTTTGGCGCTGTGCTGCAGCGCACGCATTTCTGCACGATGGGCGCGCTCTCCGACATCGTGAACATCGGCGATTGGAACCGCATGCGGATGTGGTTGCTCGCCATCGGTGTCGCGACCATCGGCACGGGGGTGCTGGCGTCGCAGGGTGTCATCGATCCTATCAAGGCGATTTACACGACGCCGCGCTTTACCTGGCTGTCGTATCTCGTTGGCGGCTGGCTGTTCGGTTTCGGCATGGTGCTGGCGTCCGGTTGCGGCAGCAAGACACTGGTGCGCATCGGCGGTGGGAATCTGAAGTCGCTGCTGGTTTTCGTGATGATCGGTCTGTCGGGCTACATGACGCTCAAGGGCTTGTTCGCGGTATTGCGCGTGACGGCCATCGATAGCGTGCAAACCACGTTTGCGACATCGCAGGATCTGCCGACATTGCTGGGCGGCTGGTTCGGTGGCGACGTACACCGCGCACAGCTCATTCTCGGGTTGGCGATTGGCGGGGCGTTCGTGATCGCGGCGCTCGCACGACGCGAATTCTGGACGTTCGATAATCTGCTGGGCGGCCTCGTCGTGGGCGCGATCATCGTGGCGTTGTGGTACGTCTCGGGCAAGTTAGGGTACGTGGCGGAGAATCCGAATACGTTGGAGGAGAGTTTCGTTGCCACGAATTCCGGGAAGATGGAAGCGTTGTCGTTCGTCTCGCCGCTCGCGTACACGATGTATTGGCTGATGATGTGGAGCGACACGAGCAACGTCATCACGTTGGGCATTTCGAGTGTGTTGGGTGTGATTGCCGGGTCGTTCGTCTATGCACTGGTGTCGCGCAATTTCCGTTGGGAAGGTTTTCAGGGCACGGAAGACACGGCGAATCACATGGTGGGTGGCGTACTGATGGGCTTCGGCGGCGTGACGGCCTTGGGCTGCACGGTCGGTCAGGGGTTGTCGGGCGTGTCGACGCTGGCGCTGGGTTCGTTCCTCGCGACGGCGGCGATTCTCGTGGGCGGCGTCTGCGCGTTCAAGTACCAGATGTGGCGCATTGAGCGCAGCGTTTGAGCACAAGCCGCGCACAACCGCTCGAATCGCGCCGGAAAGAGCCGCCGTCGCGCCACCCAGGTATTGACACTATGGTGACAGCGCCGGTATAATTTTGGTCTTCGTTGGGTCGTTAGCTCAGCTGGTAGAGCAGCGGACTTTTAATCCGTTGGTCGCAGGTGCGAATCCCGCACGGCCTACCAAACGAATTCAAGGGCTTGCAGAGATGCAAGCCCTTTTCTTTTCTACAATCCGTTCGTGCGTTCTACAAAAATAAAAACTCGGATTTGACGCGAAGCCCGTCGTAACATCGAGGCCATCATTACTCCTAGGAGTCGCCGCGTATGCCAAAGCCTAAGGCTATGTCGAAGAAGCAATTGGAAGCGCTGGACGCTCTTGCCGAAGAGGCCAAGCTGATTGATCGCGAATCGGAAGAGGCG
>NZ_KB290554.1:32120-39728 GCF_000282835.1 Pandoraea sp. B-6
GCGACAGGCGTTCGGCTACGTGCGACATGAAACTGAGCACGAGCTTGGCGTCCGATTGCGCGACGCTCGCGTGACGGCGAAGCTTACGCAAGGGGAACTTGCCGAGCGAACCAAGCTGGCAGACAAAGAAGGCGTCGGTATCAGTAGGAACGTAATATCGTTCCTCGAATCTGGCCGCACTCAACCAGGACCAAAGGAGATTCGCCTTCTGTGCGAAGTTCTTCGTATTTCGCCCAATCGCATGATTTATGGCGAGGATGAGCCGTTTGAGGAGCTGGCCAGAGTGCGTTACGCCGGCGGCGCAGGAGTCGAGAACTTTGCGTATGTCGCCTACTGCTTTAGCCGGATGCACCACAATCACAGGGAAGCGCTGTACAAGATCATGTTGGATCTGCTGCGCCCTTGGAATAAAGACTTCGATGAAGAGCTTCACCGCGAGGCCTTCAAGAAGTTCATTGCAATGGCAAAAGAACTAGAAGAGCTAGAGGCAAAGAGGGGCGAAGCGAAAAGGTAACCCGGACTGCCGCACCGCGCGTCGGCGTGGCCTCCAATGATTCAAAATTACGAAAGTTGCGTAAAAAAGACTTCTCACAACCTCCGGGTTCGTGTATGGTTGCAACCAATACGTAACAACGACGCATCGTGCGTCCATTTGAATCTGGAGAGGCAATGGCAAACAACATCACTTCGGACCTGCTGCGACGCGCACGTCGCACGATAGGCGTCACACAGGCAAAGCTTGCGGCCGATACCGGCGTCAACGCAACGCTCATTAAGCACTTTGAGACCTTCCGTATCAGCAGCCTTCCAGAGTCCACGCAGGACGCACTGACGGCATATTTCAAGCAGAAGGGCCTCGATCTTGATGCTCTCGCTGTACAGCCCGCTTACGCCGCCAACACGGATGTTTTACAGCAAGTCCCGCGCGCATTGGATCTCTCTGAGCCGCTGTGCTTCAGGGTAAGCAATGCGCTGACGGACGATCAAATCGGCGTCTTGTTGGACCGCATGTCGGAAAACGACGAAGCAATTTCCGAAATCATCGGCGAGGAAACGAAGAGCGGTCTCTTCGGCCACTCCGAGGAAACGCAGGACGCAAGTCGCAGACTGTTTTACCTGCTGGCGGAAAACTATCTCATCTTCCGCAATCTTCAAGGCCGCAACCTGTTCGATGACGTCGACATATCGTCGGATAGGGAAACCCACGGCCATCTGCTGCACGCTACCGTCATGAAATCGCCTATCGCTTCCGCGATGACCGATAGCGCAGCTACCAATCCGGCAAAGGACAACGCGCGCAATACCGACAGCGAGACGCCGCCCGGTGGAATCTCCAAGAAAGTGGCGTCGGCAAGTGCGCCCGAAAACGAAGTGCGCGCGAATCGGGGAGCGTAACCATGGACCAGCTTATGACGCCATTCTCGATGCTTACGGGAAAGAACTCTGGCACTGGCCTGGTCATCATCGGGCTACTCGTAGCGCTTGCCATCGCAGCGAAGCAGAAAAACAACGCTCCGCCTGTGGCCACCTAATGACCTAGGGCGGCGTACGTAATCTCGCGCGCCGCACTCCCCCCTCCCTCGTGAAGAACCCGCCACACATGTGGCGTGGATTCACTCGTCCTGAGAAAACATTAACCATGGCGATCACACATCTTTCTACCGATGCCGATTGGGCAGCAGAGTTGATTTCGGGGATGCCGCCTCGCTTCCAGAAGCGCGCGACGAACTACTGGCTGGAAACTCGCGGCGGCGACGCGACGGACAACGCCGATTCGGCACTTCGGCGTCGGTCGAATCTCGCACTGCTGGACGTGAAAAACAAACTCGGCGCGGTGCGCTTGCCACTGAAAGCCAGTGACGCGGACATCTGCGCCCGTGCGGCATGGATGGCTTCGACGTGTGCGGGGATGGCCGACACGTACCACGATGCCAAGGCACTACGCGCGGCGATGGAACGCTTTGTCGTGTACAACCATTGCACGCCGCCGGAGCCTGAGTGCGTCGACGAGCACGGCGTAATCCAGGGCGTTCGCGACCTCGCTGCCATAAAGCGGATGTCGTGCGAGCAATGGTGGCGCAAGTGCCTGCGCAAGCTGCACAACGAGTGCGTTGAGGCCGTAGCAATCATGCTCGGCTTCGTCGGACGTGGGCGCAACGTCTACATTTCTAACGAGTCGTTCGAGCGCCACCAACAGCAGCAAAAGCGCAATGCAGACATGCTGGAGAACACGGTACTGCGCAACGAGCTTGATCAGGAATATCTGATGGCCGAGCTTGCCGCGCTCGGCGTCGCCAACAAGCGCATCCGTCGCGCCGAACTGATGACGCGCATCAACGGCTTCGAGTTAATCGCGAACGACATGGGGCACATAGGCATGTTCTTCACGATCACGCCGCCGAGCCGTATGCACCGCTGGCACACGCTTCCAGATGGCCAACTGGTGCGAAACCACCGATATGACGGCACGACGCCCAAACAGGCACAAAAATATCTCTGTCATGTTTGGAAACTGATCCGCACGAAGCTGCATAACGACGGATTCCAATGGTACGGCGTGCGCGCCGCTCAACCGCACCACGAAGGCTCACCGCATTGGCATGGCGTGGTGTTCTTCCCGCAAGACCACGAGGGGATGGACGCTTACGAATACCTGTGCGGCGTAATCCGCCACTACGCGCTGAAGGACTCGCCCGACGAACCGGGCGCGCTGCAACACCGTTGTGATTTCAAGCTGATCGACCGCGACAAGGGGACCGCAGCCGGATACGTGCTGCGCTACGTCGTGCGCGCGACCGACGGCGAAGGACTCGACCGAGACCCGTTTGACCAGCCAGGCCACATTGCGGCCAAGCGAATCAACGCTTGGGCTTCCACCTGGAGCATTCGCCTTTTCCAGCAGGTCGGTGGCCCTCCTGTAGGGGTCTGGCGTGAAATGCGTCGCATCAAAGAATTGCCCCACCAGGCGCCGGAGGCATTGCGCCATGCCCACAACGCGGTCAACCGCCTGACCAAGACTGAGGGCGAGGTACAGCCGGCGTCATTTTGTCGCTACATCGAAGCGATGGGCGGAATCTTCGCCACTCGCAAGGACTTTCGTATCCGGCTCCACAAGGAAAAGACCGACCGCGTAGGCCGCTATGGCGACGTGCTGTCGGCAGAGGTGCGCGGCGTCGAATCGGCCGGCATCGTGGTGCACAGCGTCCGTCATGTGTGGGAAGTCGTGCGCCGGAAGGCGCGCGAGGGTTTTGAGGCGGGCATCGCCCGCCCTTGGACTCGTGTCAATAACTGTACGCACGCCCCCGGCGAAAACGACGTCGAATACGCCGAGCGTGAGCTATCACGACACGAATTTGAGTCGACAGCACCGCCATTCGATGCCTGGCTCGAATACAGCCAGCAATTTCAATCAGCCTGAGAACGAAACGGCACAGATTGCCGGTCACCCTTTGAGGATGGACCTCTCAGGGCTGGCGGCGCACGTCTGTGCAGGGTCAAAAATAATCGATAAGGAAACAACCATGCGCAAGAAGGACGACATGGAACTGCGGGCGCTGCGCGAGGCCGCAACGCGGTGCGTCGCGCGAACGCCCGACATCACGCCTAAAGATCGGAACGGATCGAATCAGACGAGCGCACGACGTGGTGAGATCAAAACGAGCACGTCCAACGGCATCCCTGTGCGGCGCAATCGCGACGCGAAGCATCCCAATACTGGTGTCGTGTGGGATTACCCCCCAGTCCCCATGCCGGTGAGAAAAACCCCTATCAGTAAGAAAACCGGTTTGCCCACGAGGAAATCGGCTGAGCACATTCTGCATGGACTGCCGAAGTGGTACGAGTGGGCCATGGAGTGGCACAGCGTGACGCCGAATCAATTTGCCCACTGGCGCAAGAACTTCGTGCAGATCACCGTGGACGAATGCGCAGCGCTTCTTCGAGTGAACGCGCGCACGATACGCAACTGGGAGAAAGGGGAAAATGCCATTCCGTTCACGGTCTGGTACGTCATGCATTGCTTTTTGAGCAGGCCAGATGTTTGGTTGAGCCGAGACGGCTTTCGTGATTTGTACGTTGACTACCGCAATGGCAGGGCCTATCTGTCGAGCGACGAATATCCGGATATTCGGTTTACGCATGAGGATCTGGTGCACCACGCATCAAGTATGGCTGTTGCGCGAGGGATCGAAGATCAGAACAAGAAACTTCAGGCACGAATACAGGAGCTTGAGGCCGAAAACACGGAGCTGCGCCGCATGTTCAAGAGCGGCCAGGTCACGAAAGAGCTGCAAAGCATGCGCGAGCGGATCGCTGGCTTGTTGGAGAGCATCGAGACGGCGGACATATTCGCGTTTCCTGTACCAGTTGCCGACGACGCGCACGTAGTGACTATGCGGGAGGCTGCCGCGTGAGAAAGCAATTCAAGCTCAACGTCGCTGTTGGCGTGACCGCGAATATCGTGCGCTTGCGCGTGCACATTATCCGCAACATGAAGAAGCACTATCGGCCCATGGGCCGCCTAGGTCGCATGATTGCACATCGCCGTTTGGGCCACCGTGTGCGGCGCAGTTTGCGGACGAGGTGAGTCATGTTCCTGTCGAAAAAAGAACTTGAAGAACTGACGGGCTTTGTCCGCGCAGCTAAGCAGATCGAATGGCTTAGGGCGAATGGGTGGCGGTACGCGGAGGATTCACAGCACCGTCCGAAGGTCGCGCGCAGCTATTTCGAGGTGCGGCTTGGTGGGGCGCGGTCCGAGCCGGAGACACGCGCGCCAGATACAGTCCAGCCGCGTTTCGAAGCGCTGCGCGCTGCGCGCACCACGCGGGGAGCCGCACATGGGGCGTAAGCGGCAGAAGAACCACAATCTCCCGCCGCGCATGCATGAGAAAGGCGGGCGCTTCTATCACGTCGGAACATCGATACCGCGCAAATGGACGCCTCTCGGCTCGGACCTCAATGAGGCACGGCGGAAGTGGGCGGAAATCGAAGCGGAACCCGTCCAGGACGATGACCGGACATTCAACGTCGTGGTGCGGCGATACATCCGGGAAGTCATTCCGACAAAAGCCCCCAGGACGCGCAGCGACAACATGAAGGAATTGGAGCACCTGAAGGCCGTGTTTGGAGCGATGCCAATTGACGCGATCACGCCGGTTCACGTGCGACAGTATCTCGACATTCGCGGAGAAACCGCCAAAGTGCGGGCGAACCGGGAAAAGGCGCTGCTGAGTCACGTCTACAACAAAGCGCGGGAATGGGGATACACAAGCGCGCCAAACCCTTGCGCGGGCGTGAAGGGGTTCCGGGAGAGTGGTCGCGATATCTACGTCACAGACGAGGCATTCCGGGCCGTCTACGCCGTCGCGCATCCCACATTGCAGGATGCCATGGACCTCGCCTACCTGAGCGGCCAGCGACCCGCCGACGTGCTGAAGGTGAAGCGGGCGGACATATGGGGCGACCATCTGCACATCGTTCAGAACAAGACGCGCAAGCATCTGCGCATCGCCGTCGAAGGCGAACTGAAGGCAGTCATCGAGCGGATCATCGCGCGCCCACGGAAAATGACCGGCGCAAGTCTGCTGCAGAACGACGACGGCACACCTGTAAGCCCCTTCGAACTGCGCTCCAGGTTCGACCGGGCGCGAAAGCTTGCAGGCGTGACGTTCCAATTTCGCGATATCCGGGCGAAGTCGGCCAGCGACACCGGGGATCTCGCGCACTCGCAAAAGTTGCTTGGTCATCAAAGCCGAAATATGACTGAGCACTACGTGCGGTCGCGCATTGGGGAACGGGTTAAACCGCTCCGATAAATTCGGCCCCAACTTGGCGCGGCCGCTGTAACCGAGCTGGTTACCGCCGGTTGCAGCCCGCAACCTCGCTCCCGTATACGTAACGTTACGTACGTTACGGGGGCAACCATACCCAGGCGCGCAACCAACATAGTTGCCGCACCATCGGCCAGCCGACGAACTCGGCAACTGCCGAACCTCCCTAACCGTCCAAGCATAGGCTCTAACGCGCCCCCCTACCTCCCCCTCTGTAAGCCAGACTTCGGCCGACTGACCAGGTGTCGCGCGCGCCGTCGCGCCCGAATTGAGACGCACTGGAATCCGCCGCGGCAACTCACCTGATGTCCAGTTGAGGCATGTTTCGACCTGACAAACCCCTGACTATCAAGGATGGAATTCGGCCAGGTTGCGATGCTCGCTGTGGTTCGCCGGACGGCAATATCAGGGAAAGGACGAAAAATTTGTAACAGTTGGAAGGTTAGCGGACGCTCAAGACAGTTCCCCGTTGGGTAGTTGAAAACCAACTACATTTACCGGTCTCATGCCGGCACATACTTGGGAGAACAGCTTTGGGAAATGATGCTCACAAACGATTGAGCGAACTTGGCGAAAAGGCCAAGTCGATACTGATTGAAGAACAGGAAGTCTCCGTATCCCTCCTGCAGCGTCGATTTCGGATGGGTTACAGTGACGCCTTGCGACTGATGAGCGAGCTCGAAGAACATCACGTTGTAACGGCGCCCGGAAAGACAGGCGTACGCACTTTTCAACCACCATACCAGAACGAGAAAGCGGGGATGATTAATCGAAATTTTTCCGAAGAAGCGCTTGCGAAGTTTGTGGGTTGCGATAGCGACGAATTGGCGGCGGGAACGCCCTCTGCCCCGTCAATATGGCTATTCGGTATCGAGCACGGAACCTACAAGAGCCAGCATGATGGAGCTGACCCCACGTCGGGGAGCGATGAGTACTCAATTGGTCTGCAACGCAAATGGCCCTACAACCAAAAAGCGTTCAAGCTTCTGGCTGCGATGAAGGGCTTCTCGGTCGCGAACTGGAGCGAATTCGCGGAGACGCACCAACCTTTCGTGAGAGGCTCGCGGGGATATTTCAAAGGAAATCTCTACCCGTTCGCTTGCCACGATGTTGGGCACTGGCCGCAGGACGCTGCGGACGAAACCGGCATTGCCGACAAACGAGAATATCAGGCTTGGTGTCGAGACCATCGGTTACCCGCCATCCGAAGCTGGGTGGAGGAATATCAGCCGGAGGTGTTTATCGGCGTCGGCATTGGATATCGTGCCGATTTTGCTAGCGCGGTGTTCGATGACCTTGTGACTCTGAATGAAAGCGTCATTTCGGCGCGAAACCAAACTCGTCGGGTATTTCACCAAAGTGCGGGACGCAAGAAGCTCGTCGTCGTCCCTCACTTTTCCAGCCCAAGCGGGTTGAATAGTGACGCACTTCTTCAGAGGACCGGAGAATTCATCGCAGATTTGGTTCGATAATCACGCGCGCCGCGCCCTACCCTCCCCCTCTGCAAGCCGTACGTTCGCCGACTGACGAGGCGTCGCGCGCGCCGTCGCGCCCGAATTGAGACGCACGGGGACCCGCGCCGCAGGTGTGGGGAGAGCGTCGCCCCGCAGGGCAATTCGGACAGGCAACAGACCGATGATGTGGCGGCGCGCTGCAGCGCGTCTACAAATTCCGATACCCCCTAACACTGGCGCGGTTCCCACGTAGATCAAATATGCGCGATTTGTAGAAATGATCGTGCGGTGACTCGATGATTTTCTGGACCGGCCAGCCTTTCGTA
>NZ_KB290555.1:0-203 GCF_000282835.1 Pandoraea sp. B-6
GCCGCAGCGGCGCGTCGGTTCGACGGCGTGAACGTGCGCGATGCGCTCGCGCAGCGTGTTCTGCCAGCGGCGAAGATGCGAGTCGCGGGCGATCTCGCGAGCGTCCAGGACGTGCGTGGCGGCTTTCGGCGCGGCGGATTCGATGGCAGCGCTCGGATCGGGACTGCCGGGTTCGGCGTCGGCGCTTGGCCATTGAGCCGGAC
>NZ_KB290555.1:386-656 GCF_000282835.1 Pandoraea sp. B-6
CGGAGGGCGCGGAGGGCGTGGAGGGCGTGGCGGCATCGTGCGTGTTCTCGGTGCTGGGCAGCACCGGCGCATGCGCGGTAAGTGGGGTGAGGTCGGCGTTCACCACGGCAGATCCTTGCCCAGCGCGGCCATCACACGCTGCCAGCGCGTGGCGACGGTGGCATCGACTTCGCCACTCGCGGCTTCGGCCTTGCAGCCGCCGCGTTCGATGGTGGAATCGGCGCGCACGGTCCAGCCCGCAGCGCGCAGTTCCGCGCCCACATGCGCGTC
>NZ_KB290555.1:782-1055 GCF_000282835.1 Pandoraea sp. B-6
GATGTCGAGGGCCAGTCCGAGCAGCGGCTCGGCCACTTCGCGATCGATGGCGTTCACCGCGTTGCCGAACCCATGCGCGATATCGGCGAGTTGTGCGGCACGCGTGTCGACTTCCTGTTGTCCGGCAGCCTGCCCGGCGGCGTAGCCCTCGGCGTGACCGGTGGCGTAGCCTTGCGCATGGCCCTCGGCGCGCGCCGCCTCACGCCACGCAGCGATCTGTTCCGCGAGCGCGGGATCGTCGAGCGGGTTGGGCGGCAACGGTTGCGGCGGGGG
>NZ_KB290555.1:1065-6233 GCF_000282835.1 Pandoraea sp. B-6
GTCGAACGACGCCATCTCCCAGCGCTGCCAGGCGGAAAGGCGTTCTTTCGGAATGATGGTCGACATGCGCGCGCGGTCCCTGGTCGGTTACACGTAAGCGTCTTCGCCGCGGCCGCCCACCATGATGGCGCCCTGATCGGCGAGGCGCCGCACCACTTGCAGCACCTTCTTCTGTTCGGCTTCGACTTCCGAAACGCGCACCGGACCGCGGGATTCGAGATCTTCGCGCAGCAGCTCGGCCGCGCGCGCGGACATGTTCTTGAAGAACTTCTCGCGCAGCTCGACCGGCGCGCCCTTGAGCGCGATGATGAGCGACTCCGACTCGATCTCCTTGAGCAGCACCTGGATGCTGCGGTCTTCCACGTCGAGCAGGTTCTCGAACACGAACATCTCTTCGACGATCTTCGCCGCGAGGTCCGAGTCGTAGTTGCGCACGGCTTCGATGACCGACTCTTCGTGCACCCCGCCCAGGTAATTGAGAATTTCCGCTGCGGTGCGTACACCGCCCATCGGGCTGCGCTTGATGTTCTCGCTGCCCGAAAGCAGTTTCGTCAACACGTCGTTCAGCTCACGTAGCGCGGCAGGCTGAATGCCGTCGAGCGTGGCAATGCGCAAGACGACGTCGTTGCGCAGACGCTCTGTGAACAGCGCGAGCACTTCCGAGGCCTGGTCGCGGTCGAGGTGTACGAGGATCGTGGCGATGATCTGCGGATGCTCATGGCGGATCAGCTCGGCGACGGCCGTCGAGTCCATCCACTTCAGACCCTCGATGCCGCTGGTGTCGCCGCCTTGAAGAATGCGCTCGATCAGGCCCGCGGCCTTGTCGTTGCCCAGCGCCTTGTTGAGCACCGAGCGGATGTATTCGGAAGAATCGAGCGAAAGCGCCGAGTGCTGTTCGGCTTCGAGCACGAAGTCCTGCAACACGTCGGCGATCTGGTCGCGCGTGCCCTGCCGCAGCGAGGCCATGGCCGCGCCGAGCTTTTGCACTTCGCGCGGCGCGAGGTACTTGAAGACCTCCGCCGCTTCGTCTTCACCCAGCGACATCAGGAGGATGGCACTGCGTTCGAGTCCCTCAGCCGCGCTCATCGCCACCACCCACCCATGATTTGACTACCGTTGCCACGATCTTCGGATCCTGTCGCGCGACTTGGCGCGCGTACTGCAAATTGCGCTCGTAGGCGCTGACTTCGGCCCGCTTGCCGGCCTCGCCGTCGGCATTCTCGCCCTCGACGCCTTCTCCCCCGGCGGCACCGGCCGCACCGGCCAGCGTGGGCTCGGCCGGCGGCGGCGGGGTCAGATGCTTGCGAATGGCCGGACGAATGACGCCGAACCACAGATAGAGGCCGACCAGGCCGATCAAGACCCACTTGCCGACTTGCTTGGCCAATTCGATGTTCTGGCGCTGACGCCACCACGGCAGGTTGGCTTCCGGATCGGCCTCGACCGTGAACGGGCTGTTGACGATGTTGAGCGTGTCGCCGCGCTGGGTCGAGTAGCCGATGGCTTCCTTCGCCAGGTTCTGTATCTGGTCGAGCTGCGCTTGCGTGAGCGCCACCATCGCGGCCTTGCCCTTCGCGTCGGTGCCCGGGTGATAGTTCACCACCACGGCGGCCGACAGACGCTTCAGACCGCCCGTCGCTTGCTGAACATGGCGAATCGTGCGGTCGACTTCGTAGTTGACCGTGGCGTCCTTGCGGTCGCTGCGCGGGCCCTGCGGCGCGCTGGCGGCGCTTGCCGCGTTTGCGGCGTTTTGCTGGGCGAACTGCTGCTGCGTTTGCGTGATGGGCGCGGTGGCTTGACCCGGCGGCTGGTTCGACAACGCGCCGGGCACCCCGCCGGCGGGCGTGATGCCGATTTGCGAGGCTTCGCTGTTCTGCTGACTGCGCACCGCCTGCTCGCCCGAATTCGGCTTGTAATTCTCCGACGTCTGCTCGACCTGGTTGAAGTCGACGTCCGCCGTCACCTGAGCGTGCACGTTGCCCGGCCCGACGATCGGGTTCAGGATGGCCTCGATACGGCGCGCATACGATTGTTCGAGTTCGCGAACGTACTTGAGCTGGCTGGCGTCCAGACCCAGCGCATTGGCGCTCTGCGCGGAGAGCAGATTGCCGTTCTGATCGAGCACCGTCACGTTCTTGACCGGCAGCTCGGGCACACCCGATGCGACCATGTGGACAATGGCGCTGACCTGGCCGTCGTCGAGCACGCGGCCCGGATACAGCGTGACGAGCACCGAGGCGCTGGGCTTTTGCTGCTCACGCACGAAGACCGACGGCTTGGGGATCGCGAGATGCACGCGCGCGGCCTGCACCGCCGACAGCGATTCGATCGAGCGGGCGAGTTCGCCTTCGAGGGCGCGCTGGTAATTGACCTGCTCGGCAAACTGGCTGATGCCGAACTTCTGGTTGTCCATCAATTCGAAGCCGACCAGACCGCCCTTGGGCAGCCCTTGCGAGGCCAGACGCAGCCGCACTTCGTGCACCTGCTCGGCCGGCACCAGAATGGCACCGCCGCCCTCGGCGAACTTGTACGGCACGTTCATCTGCTGCAGCGAGGTGATGATGGCACCCCCGTCGCGATCGCCCAGGTTGCTGTACAACACCTTGTAGTCGGGGGCACGGCTCCACAGGAAAACGGCGATCAGCAAGGCGATGAGGGCCGCGCCACCGATGAGCAGCGGCAAGCGCTCGCGCGAGCGCAACTGCGCCAGCAGGGGCGACTTGGCGGCGACGTCCGCCGACTGGGTGGCGGCGTTCATGCGCGGCTCCACGCCAGCGGCGTTAACACGACGTTCTTCGCGGTGGAAGTGCTCACTAACATGCGACAGAATTCTCCGGGGGTACGCTTGGCATCGCGCTCACGTGCGACGGGCGCTAAGGATTGGAAAGGTCCGTTACCCGGTGCGCACGATGCCGATGGTCCTGATTATTCGTTGCCGAATATGGAATCGTTTCAAGGATTAGGCGGGTGTTTTGCCGCCAATTAGGGTCTTGGGGGCTTGCCAGGCGGTGGTAAGCTCCGACGTAACTGATAAGAGGCAAACCGGTGAGCACGACGCGGTGTCGCGGCGCTGCCGGTGCCAATCGAAGACAAGCGAGGACGAGCATCATGGCCATTCCGGGGATCGAGTCGGTATTGCAGAAGCTGGGCAGTGTGGCGTCGCAGGCGGCGGGCTCGATCCTGGGCACCTCGACCGCTGGCACCGGCGCGGCCTCGGCGACGGGTGGTTTCGCGTCCGAACTGGAAAACTCGCTCAAGCGCGTTTCGTCGGCGCAGAACGGCGCGGAGTCACAGGCTCGCGCGTTCGAAATGGGGCAGCCGGGCGTGGCGCTCAACGACGTCATGGTCGATCTGCAGAAAGCCAACATCGGCTTCCAGATGAGCTTGCAAGTGCGCAACAAACTCGTGTCGGCCTATACGACCGTGATGAACATGCAGGTGTAATGCCCACGTAGGGCATGGGAGGGCGCGCCGAAGCACGTCGTCCGCACCGAAAAGGCCTCGTCGACCTTGGACGGGGCTTTTTTATTGTCGGCGGGCGCGTGCTCGCGAGAGGGGCGATGCGCTGCCGGCCGATGACGTGCCCGGGCCGGCAGGCCGCGCACCGGTCATGCCGCACCCGCGCATGCGGGTTGCGGCGGCATGATGCGCTTCAGAAATGCGTGAAAGCGCGGCACGGTGAATGCCGCATCGTCCAGCGGGGTGCTGTAGAGCATGCCCTTGTTGACGAGTGCCTGTCGAACCGGTTCAAGCGCTTCGGCAGGTTTGCCAAATTCCGCGGCGACGGCGTGCAGATCGTGCGGACCTTCTCCCAACTCTGCCATCGCCCGCAGGTAGTGCTTTTCCGTCGGGGGCAGCCGCTCGAAGCGGAGGCGGTAAAAGTTGTTATCCAGCGCATCGATGGCCGCCCTCGACGCAAGTCTGACGTGTTCCGAAGTGATGGGACTTTCGTGCGCCACCTTCCAGACGAGCTTCCCCCATTGTTGGAGAAAATATGGGTAGGCGCCCGTGCGCTCGACGATCTCGTCAAGCGCATCCGGCGTGATGGCGACGCCGGCTTGTGCGGCGGGGACGGCGATCGCATCGCGTGCCCCGGCATTCGAGAGCGGTCCGATCGTGGCGATTTCGAACATTCGCTCCGCATAGGACTTGGCGTCACCCACCTGCCGGATCAGTGGCGGCAAGCCTGCGCCGATCAGAATGACGGGCAGCTGGTATTGCGCGCATCGGTGAAGGGCGTAAAGCAACGCGGACAACTCCCGCTTCGGCATGCCCTGAAGTTCGTCGATAAAAATGGCGAGCACGGTGTGCGCCGATCGGGCCGCGCGCCCCACCTCAACGAGCAGTGCACAAAGATCCAGGTCGAGAATGCCGCAATCCGCCAGACCTGGCTCGGGCGCGTAATCCAGACCGACTTCGATGCCGTCATAGGTGACTTTCAATCCGGAGACGAAGCCGGCGAGCGCGCGCAATCCTCGAACGACGGTGTCCTTCGCCGACTGTGTTCGACTCATGCGCAATAACGCGACACGCAACGCCGGGGCGATCGAGGCCGGCAGCGACTTCACTTCCGGGGCTTCGAGATGCACGGTGATCGCGCCTTGCTGTTCGGTGTCGTAAAGGAGACGTTCGAGCAGCACCGTCTTGCCGACACCACGCAGGCCGATCAGCAGTTGACCATTGGCGTGGCGTCCGATGCGAAGGCGTTCGATGCAGACACGCACTTCCTCGCGAATATCATCGCGTCCGGACAAGGAGGGCGGCGGTGTTCCCGCGCCGGGATTGAAAGGATTCTGAATGGCTTCCATGGCAGACACGCAAGGTTGGGTTGGCGAGCAAATGCCCATGCCCGGCACGCGGTGCCGCGACATACGGAGAGAATCCTAGTGAGATCGCTTGTGCTGCGCGGATGGCAAAACGTCTGCCCATCGCGAGGAAGCCGGGGAAGCCTTTGCCCGCAGCGGTGCGCCGCTCGTCAGCGGTTACGGGGCAGGGCAGGAATTCAGACACTTCACCGCACGCTCGCCCGATGTGCGAACGGCATGACTTAGCGCGTGCGGTGGTCGGCGGATGGATTGTCGAATGCGTTGGACGGTGACGTGGCTGCGGCGGCCGGCAAGTCGGCCGAGGACGCCGGGGCGGCGACGCCCGGCGGCAGCGGCGGCGGG
>NZ_KB290556.1:0-24601 GCF_000282835.1 Pandoraea sp. B-6
CGGACATGGGGCTCGGCGCCGCGTCCCGTCGGCGCGATGATGGCGCTCGCCACGCGCGGGCGCGTCGCCGGGTCGGTCTCCGGCGGTTGCATCGAGGACGACCTGCTCGCGAAGGTCGCCCGTGGTTTCCGGCCGGGCTTGCGACCTCACGTGCAGACGTACGGCCTTAACGCCGATGAGGCGCACCGCTTCGGCTTGCCGTGCGGCGGCACGCTCGAACTGGTCGTCGAGCGCGTGACCCCGCGCAGCGGGCTCGACGCCATGCGCGAGGCCATCGGCCACGGTCGACTCGGGGTGCGTGAGCTGGATCTGTGCACGGGGGTGGCGCGTGTGCGCAACGTTACGCAGCCGGCAGCGTTCGACTATTCGACGACGCGCCTGACGGTGCCGTTCGGCCCGCGCTGGCGAATCATCGTGATCGGCGACGGGCAACTGACGCAGCATCTGGTGACGATGGCGGTGCCGCTGGGTTATCGGGTCGTCGTCTGCGATCCCCGCGATATCCACGAGGTGACGCGAGACGCGATGGGCGGCGCCCATGTCTCGCATTCGCGGGAGATGCCGGACGACCTGATCGCGCGTTTGCATCCCGACGGCCATACGGCGATTGTCGCGCTCACGCACGATCCGAAGCTCGACGATATGGCGCTGCTCGAAGCGCTCAAGTCCGACGCGTTCTACGTCGGTGCGATCGGCTCGCGCCGCAATCAGGCGTCGCGTCGCGAGCGTCTGGCGATGTTCGATCTGAACGCCGCGCAGATCGACCGCCTGCACGGGCCGGTCGGCCTGCCGCTCGGGGCGCGCACGCCGCCGGAAATCGCGCTGGCGATTCTGGCGGAGATCACCGGGCTGCGCAACGGCGTCTCAAATGCCGTCTCGGTCGGTCACTTGCAGGGAAGTCGGGAATGTCGAACGCGTATTGCATGAGGCGCTTGTAATTCGTAGTCCAATATAAAAAATGGGGAATGTCATGAAACACAAGGTTTGGTTGGCAATGGTGTTGACGCTTGCGGCGGGCTGTGCCAAAGCGGATGGGCTGCAGATCTACGGCATTCTGGACAACAGTCTGGAATACCTCAGTAACGCAGCCGCTGGCGCGAACGGCAGCAAGGCGTCACTCTTTCGCGTGAGCAACGGATCTCAGGCAGCGAATCGCTTCGGCTTCAAGGGGGCGGAAGAGCTGGGCGGCGGGCTCAAGGCGATCATGCAGCTCGAAGCAGGGTTCAATCTCGACTCTGGACAGCTCCAGCAGGGCGGACGCATGTTTGGCCGCCAGGCGTATGTGGGTTTGCAGAATCAATGGGGGGCACTGACTTTCGGCCGACAGAAGAACCTGATTTACGATGCGTTCCTCGAACTCGATCCGCTTTCGTACTACAGCTATTCGCTGCCCGCACTCGATGCTCAGTTCGTTGGCAAGGCCGACAACTCGATCAAGTACGCCGGCAACTTCAATGGCATCAAGGTCGCGGGCCTGTTCTCGACGGGTTACGACGCCAGCATTGCCAATGGTGCGCAGGTGCCGGGGCAGTGGCGCGTGGGCAAGGAGTACAGCGTGTCGGTCGGGTACGGAAACGGTCCGCTCAATGTCTCGCTGGTGTACGACCAGCAACGTGGCACGTCGGTCATGACGCAGGGCAATACCACGCAGCGGGTGGCGGCGGGGGCGAGCTATGCCGTCGGTAACTTCAAGCCGTTCGTGGGATATCAGTGGTATCTGAGCGACGTGCCCGGCGTCGCGGGCCGCAATGAACTGATCTTCGCCGGGTTGCAGTACCGGCCCGTGACCGAAGTGATTCTCTCGGGGGCGATCTACTACAACAACATCACGTCGGCCAATCAACATCCGTTTTTGCTGGCGGCCAATGCGGCGTATCTGCTTTCCAAGCGCACACAACTGTTCGCGGAAGTCGGTTTCTCGCGCAATCAGAACGGCTCCAATCTGGGGGTGACCGGCTATGGCGCAAGCATCCTGCCGGGTAGCAATCAAGTCGGCGTGGCCGTGGGTCTCGCGCACTACTTCTGAGGCAGAGAAAAAAAGGACACCCGGGGGATCCTGGGTGTCCTCTCATATCGCCTGTCGATGACCCGGCGAGGGCCATCGCGGCGAGGGCTTAGTGACGGAAGTGACGCGTGCCCGTCATCAGCATGGCGACGTTGCGCTCGTCGGCCGCGGCGATGACTTCGTCGTCGCGCATCGAGCCGCCCGGGTGAATCACGCAGGTCGCGCCTGCGTCGACGACCACGTCGAGGCCGTCACGGAACGGGAAGAAGGCGTCCGAGGCCACGGCGGAGCCGCTCAGCGACAGGCCGGCGTTCTGGGCCTTGATGCTGGCGATGCGCGCCGAGTCGACACGGCTCATCTGACCGGCGCCCACGCCCAGCGTCATACCGCCGGCGCAGAACACGATGGCGTTCGACTTGACGTACTTGGCCACGCGCCAGGCGAAGAGCAGGTCTTCCATTTCCTTCGGCGTCGGATGACGCTTCGTCACCACGCGCAGTTCATGCGGGGCCACGTTCTTCGCATCCGGCGACTGCACCAGCAGGCCACCGCCCACACGCTTGAAATCGTACTGATTCACGCCGTTGCCGAGCGGCACTTCGAGAAGACGCACGTTCTGCTTGGCCGCAAAGACTTGCTTGGCGGCGTCGGTGAACGACGGCGCGAGCAGCACTTCCACGAACTGCTTGGCGACGGCTTGCGCGGCGGCTTCGTCGACTTCCCGGTTGAACGCGATGATGCCGCCGAAGGCCGACGTCGGGTCGGTCTGGAACGCCTTGGCATAGGCGTCGACCGGCGATGCGGCCACGGCCACGCCGCAAGGATTGGCGTGCTTGATGATGACGCAGGCAGGCGCGTCGAACGTCTTCACGCATTCCCACGCGGCATCGGCGTCGGCGATGTTGTTGTACGACAGTTCCTTGCCCTGGAGCTGGCGATAGTTCGCCAGCGAGCCTTCCGGCGTGACGATGTCGCGATAGAACGCGGCGCTCTGATGCGGGTTCTCGCCGTAGCGCATGTCCTGCACCTTCGTGTACGCGAGATTCAGCGTGGCCGGGTAGGCGGAGCGCTCGGTGTGACGCAACGACTCGCCCAGGCTCGTGAGGTAGTTCGTGATCGCGCCGTCGTACTGGGCCGTGTGAGCGAACACCTTCGTGGCCAGACGGAAGTTCGTGGCGTAGCCGACCGTGTTGCCGTTCGCCTTCATTTCGTCGAGCACCACGGCGTAGTCGGTGGGATCGACGATCACGGTGACGTCGCGATGGTTCTTCGCGGCCGAGCGCAGCATCGTCGGGCCGCCGATGTCGATGTTCTCGATGGCGTCTTCGAGCGAGCAGTCATCGCGCGCGATGGTCTGCACGAACGGGTACAGGTTCACCACGAGCAGGTCGATCGTCGGAATGTCGTGCTTCGCGAGCGCGGCCATGTGCTCGGGCAGGTCGCGGCGGGCCAGAATGCCGCCGTGAACCTTCGGATGCAGCGTCTTCACGCGCCCGTCGAGCATTTCCGGGAAGCCGGTGTAGTCGGCCACTTCGGTCACCT
Organism: Pandoraea sp. B-6; assembly: GCF_000282835.1. Taxonomy (NCBI): domain Bacteria; kingdom Pseudomonadati; phylum Pseudomonadota; class Betaproteobacteria; order Burkholderiales; family Burkholderiaceae; genus Pandoraea; species Pandoraea sp. B-6. The sequence continues at coordinate 3,548 of NZ_KB290556.1, forward strand.
TGAGGCCGGCGTCAGCCAGCAACTTGGCGGTGCCGCCAGTGGAGAGGAGCGACACGCCCTGCGCAGCGAGCGACTTGGCGAAGTCGACGATGCCGGTCTTGTCGGAGACGGAAATGAGAGCTTGCTTGATCATGACGGACAGTAGTGAAGCGGCAAAAACGGGCGATGTGGGCAAATAGGGCGGGCACCATGCGTCGTCGTCGACGCAGGCGCGCCCCGCGATGGGGCTGACGGGCGGCGCGTGGGTCTAGACGGCCTCCCGTTCGCGCGCAACGGCTAGAGCAGGCCGTGCTGCTGCAACTTCTTGCGCAGCGTGTTGCGGTTGATCCCCAGGTATTCTGCAGCGAGCGACTGGTTGCCGTCGGCCTTGCCGAGCACGAACTCGAGCAGCGGCTTCTCGACGACCGAGACGACCATATCGTAGACATCGTGTGGTCGTGCGCCATCCAGATCGCGGAAATACGAATCCAGACTGTCGCGCACGCATTGTTCTATGTTTGTTTTGCTCATGCGGCTAATAGCTCCCTCGGCGATTCTTGTTCATAGCAGAGACGGTCCGAGTGCGCCTTCTGCTGTTCGAAAAACTCGTTGACCGCAGCCAACTGGTCCTGCGTGGTGTCGAGCGTATTCATACGCTGGCGGAACGTGGCTGCCCCCGGCAGGCCACGCGAATACCACGCGATATGCTTGCGCGCGGTCCGCACACCGGTGTATTCCCCGTAAAACTCGTAATGATCCTCAAGGTGTTCGTTCATGATTTGCTGGATCTCGTCGACGCGCGGCGGCAAGGCGATCTCGCCCGTCGTGAGAAACAGCTCGATGTCGCGGAACAACCACGGACGCCCTTGGGCGGCGCGGCCGATCATGATGGCGTCCGCGCCCGTGACGTCCAGCACATGTCTGGCCTTTTGCGCCGAGTCGATATCGCCGTTGGCGACCACCGGAATGCGGGCCGCGGCCTTGACGGCGGCGATGGTTTCGTACTCTGCGTCGCCGTGGTAGAGGTCGGCGCGCGTGCGACCGTGCACCGTGAGCATGCTGATGCCGCAGTCTTCGGCGATACGGGCGACCGTGAGGGCGTTCTTGTGTTCGCGATCCCAGCCCGTGCGAATCTTCAGCGTGACCGGCACCACATCGCCCACGGCGCCGACGACGGCGGACACGATGCGGGCGACGAGCGGTTCGTTTTGCAGCAGGGCCGATCCGGCGGCGACGTTGCACACCTTCTTGGCCGGGCAGCCCATGTTGATGTCGATGATCTGGGCGCCGCGCTCCACGTTGTAGCGGGCGGCCTCGGCCATCATGGCCGGGTCGGCACCTGCGATCTGCACCGAGATCGGCGCGACTTCACCCGCGTGATTGGCGCGGCGCATCGTCTTCTCGCTCTTCCACAGCTGGGCGTTCGAGGCCACCATCTCCGAGACGGCATAGCCCGCACCGAGTCGCTTGCACAACTGGCGGAACGGCCGATCCGTCACACCCGCCATGGGGGCGACGAACAGGTTATTGCGAAGTTCGTGGGGGCCGATATGCACGATGAAGGGAAAAGGCAGGAAAAAGTTGGCATTTTACTGCGAAAACCCATTCTCGTCGCCTAAAAAATGAGCAGGCGGTCCGATCGTTGCGCCGGGCAAGCCAGACACTCAGCCGCGCTGGCCGAACATCATCTGGCGGGCGAAGGCCGTTTTGAGCGGCGGGACAAGGTCGAGGCTCGCGAGGGCCACACTGCGCAGCAGGGCGACCGGGGCCGCGTCGATGCCGAAGGCGCGAGGCAACAGGTCGGTGATGCGGATCGTGAGACCCCGGTCGGCGCGGCGCCGGCGGGCGAAGGCGGTCAGCGCCGTGGGGCTCGGCACGCCGGGGTGCGGCGTGCCGCCGCGAATGTCGCGAACGAGGGCGTCGGCCAGGTCGAAGGCGTCGCGCAGGCCGAGGTTCAGCCCTTGTCCCGCCACCGGGTGGAGCGTTTGCGCGGCGTTGCCGATGGCGGCGATCCGGCCGTCGACGACGTGGCCGAGCGCGTTGAGGCCCAGCGGGAAACCTGCACGGCCGACAATCGAGGTGAACCGGCCCATGCGGTCGCCGAAGGCGGCGTGCAGCTCGCTCAGGAACTGGGCATCGCCCAGTTCGCGCCGACGCTTCGCCTCGGCGTGCGGGCAGCACCATACCAACGCGTAGCCGTTTTCCTGCGGCAGCAGGGCCAGCGGGCCGTCCGTCGTGAAGCGCTCCCATGCCCATCCGATGCGTGGACGCTCGCAGGTGACGAACCCGACGAGGGCCGTCTGGCCGTAGTCGCGCGCATGAGGGCGCGCCATCTGACGCTCGAACAGCCCCCCTTCCGCATTGACGGCGAGCGCGGCGTGCAGCGTTTGCGCGCGATCGTCGACGGACGTGCCGAGGGTCATGGTGACCTGCTGTGCGTCCTGGCTCAGGGCGATGGCCCGGTACGGGCGGAAGTGATGCAGACCCGGTCGATCCGGTGCGGGCAACGCGTTGGACCCCTCCGGCGAGGCGGACGCTGGCGGCGGCGCGTGTTCGACGCGCCCGGGAACGCGCGACATGGCGGAGTCCAGTGCGCGCATCAGGGCGCCGTATCGCACCACGTAACCGAGTGCGGGGACGCCGTGATCGAGATAATCAATTTCCGTGCTGCCGAAGCGGCGCGCTTGCGAGACGTGAATATGTTGAATCGGTGTGCTGTCGAGCCCGGCCGCGTTGTGCGGCCAGGCGCCGGCGCGCGAGAGAATTTCGCGGCTGCCATGCGAGAGCGCGAGCGTGCGCGGGTCGTCGTACCCGGCCTGCGCGCCGCGCGCGTCGACCAGCGCGATCCGTAGCTGCGGCGCGCGCTGCGCGAGCAGAAGCGCGAGTGCCGTGCCGACCGGGCCGGCGCCGACGATCGCCAGATCAAACCGTCGCGCGTGCGCGTCGTCCGCCGCGTAGGCGGCGTGTGTGGAACCAGCGGGAACCTGAGCGTCAGTCATCAGCCACGCATCAGCGCTTCGATCTCGTCGGCATCGACCGGCACGTCGCGCGTGAGCAGTGTGCAGCCGTCGGCGGTCACGACCGCATCGTCCTCGATGCGAATGCCGATGTTCCAGTAGCGCTCGTCGATGTCCGGCGCGGGACGCACGTAGATGCCCGGCTCGATGGTCGTCACCATGTTCGGGACCAGCGTGCGCCACGGACGTTCGCCGTTCGGACCCTCCTCGCGGTACTCGCCGCAATCGTGGACGTCCATGCCGATCCAGTGCCCCGTGCGGTGCATGTAGAAGCGGCTGAACGACTTGTTGGCGATTACGTCGTCGAGGCCGCCCACCGCATCGTGTTTGAGCAGACCCGTGTCGAGCATGCCTTGGGCGAGCACGCGCACGGCGGCATCGTGGGGCGCGTCGAAGCGCACGCCCGCGCGCGTTGCGTCGATAGCCGCCTGTTGCGAGGCGAGCACGATGTCATACAGCTCGCGCTGTGCCGCAGTGAACTTGCCGTTGACCGGGAACGTGCGCGTGATGTCCGACGCGTAGCCATCGAGTTCGCAAGCGGCGTCGATCAGGCACAGATCGCCGTCGCGCAGCTTGGCGTCGCCGGCGCGATAGTGCAGCACCGTCGCATTGGCGCCGGTGGCGACGATCGAACCGTAAGCGGGGAATTGCGAGCCGTTGCGGCGGAATTCGTATAGCAGCTCGGCTTCGAGATGATATTCACGCAGCCCCGGGCGCGATGCCTTCATCGCACGCACATGGGCTTCTGCCGAAATCTTGCCTGCACGCGCCATGATGTCGATTTCAACCGGGTCCTTGACCAGACGCATCTCGTCGAGGATCGCGCGGATATCGCGCGCGGCAGACGGTGCCGACACGCCCGTGCGTCCTTGTGCCCGCACGGCGTTTAGCCACTGACGGACCTGACGATCCTGCTGCGCCGAAGCGCCGAGCGCATAGAACAGCGCCGGCGCGTCGGCCAGCAGTTGCGGCACGCGCGTATCGATCTCGTCGATGGGGTAGGCGGCGTCGAAGCCGAAGGTCTCGCGCGCGGCTTCCGGGCCGTAGCGATAGCCGTCCCAGATCTCGCGTTCTTCGTTCTTCGCGCGGCAGAACAGGACGGAATGACCCGTGCGGCTGTCGAGCACCACGACCGCATCGGGCTCCGTGAAGCCGGACAGGTAATAGAAATAGCTGTCGTGACGATAGGGATAGTCGCTGTCGCGGTTGCGCGGCACTTCGGGCGCGGTCGGCAGAACGGCGACACCGCCACCGGCCTTGCGCATCAGTTCGATGACGCGCTCGCGGCGGGCGCGGTACGGGGAATTAGTCATCGCGGGCTCCATTTCGGTCGGTTCGGTCGATTGAAAACGTCGTCAGGCGATTCTACTGCCGGGGGCGCCGTCGTGCCGGGCCCGCACGTCGGCGTTCAACGCAGCGAGTTGTGCCGGGGTGCCAACGTTTTCCCACAGGCCATCGAAGCGCTCGCCACTAACACGCCCGGCGGCGATCGAGCGCTGGTACAGCGGCGTGAGCGCCATGCGCGTGCCCGAGGCGATGTCGGCAAAGAGCCGGAGGTCGTACAGCGCGATGCTGCCGAACGTCAGCGCCTGCGCCGTGGGCGGGGCGGCCTCGGGGAGATGCAGTTGGCCAGCGGGGTCGAGGGCGAAGTCGCCTTTCGGATGAAACGGCGGGTTCGGCACCATCACCAGGTGCATGCCGGGCGCAGGCTGCGCGGCCATGCGTGCCGCATGAGGGCGCAACGCCGCATAGTCGAACGAGGTGAAAATATCGCCCGCGATCGCCAGGAACACGTCGCCGGCGCCTTCGAGCAACGGGCGTGCGCAGGCGATTCCGCCGGCGGTTTCCAGGGCTTCGCGCTCGGCCGAGTAGGCAAGCCGAACGCCAAATGCGCGGCCGTCGCCGAGCGCGGCTTCGATCTGCGCGCCCAGCCAGGCGTGATTGATGACGATGTCTGTGAACCCCGCGCGCGCCAGCGCTTCAATCTGCCAGACGATGATCGGCTTGCCGCCGACACCGAGCAGTGGCTTGGGCGTGGCGTCGGTGAGCGGGCGCATGCGCTCGCCGCGCCCGGCCGCGAAGATCATCGCCTTCATTGCGGTCATGCGGTGCGCCTCAGAACGTGTAGCCGACATCCGTGCGCTGGCCGGTCAGTGCGTCGAGCAACTGGGCGAGCGGGCGGAGCGGCGCGTAGCGGTCGGCGACCTTGCGCGCGTAGCCGAGGAAGCGCGGCGTGTCGGCCAGATAGCGCGGCTTGCCGTCACGATAGTTGATGCGCGCGAAAATACCGAGCACCTTCAGATGACGCTGCAGCCCCATCCATTCCGCCTGACGGTAAAACTCGCCGAAGTCGGCGTCGACCGGCAGGCCGGCCTTGCGGGCGCGTTCCCAGTAATACGCCAGCCAGTCGAGCTGACGTTCCTCGTCCCAGCTGAGGAAGGCGTCGCGCATCAGCGAGATCACGTCGTACGTGAGCGGTCCGTAGACGGCGTCCTGGAAGTCGAGAATGCCGGGGCCCGTGGTGCCCGGCAGGCCCGGCATCAGATTGCGCGGCATGTAATCGCGGTGCACGAACACCTTGGGTTGCGCGAGCGCACTGTCGATGAGCAACTGATTGATGCTGTCGAGCGTCGCCCGTTGGTCCGCGCTCAGCGTTACCTTCAGGTGCTTGCCAACGTACCAGTCCGGGAACAGATCGAGTTCGCGCTGGAGCAGCGCCGTGTCGTAGGCGGGCAGCACGTCCGGGCGGGACTGCATCTGCCAGACGATCAGCGCATCGAGCGCGGCGCGCATGAGCGGGCGGGCATTGTCCTCGGTGATGACGTCGAGATACGTCTCGCGCCCGAGGTCCGTGAGCAGCAGGAAACCCTGCGCGAGATCTTCGGCGAGCACCTTCGGAGCCTGCAGGCCCGCGTCGGCGAGCAATTGGGCGACGTGCACGAACGGACGGCAATCCTCCTGCGGCGGTGGCGCGTCCATCACGATCAGGCTCGGATGCGCAGAATCGTGACTGCCGATACGGAAGTAGCGCCGGAAACTGGCGTCCGCGGAGGCCGGCGCCCACTGCGCCATGTCCAGCGCGAACGGTTCGGCGATGCTGGCGAGCCAGTGGCCGAGGGCTTGCAGGCGAGAATCGGTGGCGTTGGAGAGCGCGTGGGAAGCGTCGGAAACACTCGCGGAGGCGGCGGGATGTGCGGTCATGATGGGGGTCGTAAACGTCTTGCCATATAATACCCGATCATGTTTTCCAGACGCCCTGTTTCTCGACCTCGATCGACCGTCCCGAATGTCCCGGCAACGCCGTGCAGACATGCGGGATTGGCTGCCTGCAAGCGGCGCCTCGATTGTCACGCTGTTTGCGTACATGCCGGATAAACAAGTCCATACGAATGATGTTTCTTCGCTGCGGCGCCTGATGCGCGCGCGCCGAAAGCCACTGGCACTCCTGCTCTCCCTGCCGGGCGTGTGGTGTTCGCTCGCCGGTGCGCAGGAAGCCCCCCCTCCCGATATTGCCAAGAGCGACGGATTGGTGTTGCGCACGGTGCCGGCGCTCGTCGACAACGCGTTGGGCGCCGGAGACGACGTGCCGATGTATGTGCGCGGCATGCACCTCACCGGCCGGACCAACGTGGATGCGACCGTCGATGGCGACGCCGAGGCGCGCAAGTACCGTTCGTTCGTGAAGGGCGATCGCCTCACGTACGATCAGGACTCTGACGAGGTCGTGGCGCGTGGCAATGCGCGCCTGTCGCAAGGGGGCAATCTGTTCCTCGGCCCCGAGGCGCATATGTACACCGGTGCGGGCGACGGCTATATGCTGACGCCGACCTACAAGCTCGTGACGGGCGGAGGCGGAAAGTCGGAGCGCGCGGACGTCGAGGCGAGCAACGTGGTGACCCTGCAGCGTGGCACGTATTCCGCCTGCGCATGCACGGACGACGGCAAGACGCCGGCCTGGTACATCAAGGCGTCCGAGTTCGAGTTCGATCAGGAACAGCAGGAAGGCACGGCGTACAACGGCATCCTGTTCTTCCAGGGCGTGCCGATCCTGGCCAGCCCGTATTTGTCGTTCCCGACGTCGAACGAGCGCCGCTCGGGTTTCCTGGCACCGACCTTCACTCAGTCGAGCCGCACGGGCTTCGAACTGGCGACGCCGTATTATTTCAATATCGCGCCGAACCGTGACCTGACGCTCACACCCCGCTTCATGACCAAGCGCGGCGTGATGCTCAACGGCGACTTCCGCTACCTCGAGCCGACGTACGCAGGGTTGTTCCATTTCGAATACCTGCCGAAGGACCGAATTACGGGGGACGCCCGTTACACGTTCACATGGCAGCATAGTCAGTCGCTCGGCTATGGCGTGAACGGCTACGTCAACTTCACGAAGGTTTCGGACGACACCTATCCCGACGATTTCGGTGCCGGCACCAACTTCCAGACCGGTGTGCAGCGTGTCTACAATCGCGAAGCCGGGTTGACGTGGAAGTACGGCAATTGGTCGTTCCTCGCCCGAGTGTTGAAGTATCAGACGCTCGCGCCGACCGCGCCGCAGTACGAGTCGGTGCCGGAACTGTCGGCGACCTACAACAAGCTTGACTTCCACGGCTTCGATTTCACGATGCCGATCAAGTACAACCGGTTCCAGATTGCGTCGTCGACGGGGCAGCCGAATGGCGAGCGCCTTTATGCGCAGCCGACGTTGAGCTACCCGATCCTGACCCCTGGCTACTTTATCGTGCCGAAGGTCATCTTCAACGCGGCCGCGTACAACATCGATTATGCAAGCGACTCGACGATGCAGTCGTCGATCACGCGCACGGTGCCGACGGTCAGCCTCGATACCGGACTGACGTTCGAGCGCCCGCTGAACCTGTTCGGGTCGGCGATGCGGCAGACGTTGGAACCGCGCCTGTTCTATGTCTACACGCCGTATCGAAATCAGAGTTCCATTCCGATTTTCGACAGCGCGGTTTCCGACTTCAACCTGGCGGAAATCTTCAGCGAGAACTCGTTCATCGGCGTCGACCGGATTCAGGATGCCAATCGCGTGACGGCGGCACTGACCTCGCGCCTGATCGATGCGGAGTCGGGGGTGGAACGAGGCCGTGTCTGGTACGCGCAGCGCTACAACTTCACACGCTCGCTCGTGACGATGCCGGGCGGCACGCCGGAAGACGCTGGCATTTCCGACTTCCTGGTCGGAGGTTCGGCATTGCTTTACCGAAACATCACGTTCAGCACCGCCGTGCAATACAGCCCGAGCACGTCGCAGTTCAACCGCTCGGATGTCGGCGTGACATGGCGCCCGGGGGAGCGACGGGTGTTCAACGTGTATTACCGCTACCTGCGAAACCCTGTGCCGGTCGTGGGACAGACCGCATTGACCGTCACACCGATCAATCAGGTCGAACTTTCCGGTCAGTGGCCGATCACACCGCGGCTGGGCGTTGTGGGGCGCCTGAACTACAGCATTACCGACAAGACCTTCATCGATGCCCTGGCGGGTTTCGAGTATGATGCCGACTGCTGGGCCTTCCGGGTGGGGCTCCAGCGCTATGCGACCAATGCCACCACGACAACTTCGCGTATCTTCGCGCAGTTGGAGTTAAAAGGCTTGACGAAGTCCGGCAACAGCGCCACAGAAGCCTTCAAGGTCGGGGTGCCGGGTTATCAGGCGCCGCCGACGAACCAGATTCCTTCTCGATTCAGCAACTATGAATGACATGTTTGTGAAGCGTGCCTCGCTGCTGGCGAGCCTGTGTCTCGCCGCCGGGGTGGCGGTGGCCCAGCCGGCGCCGGTCGGTAGCCGTGTCGCGGGGACGCCTGCATCGTCCGTGCGCGCGGTCGATTCCATCGTGGCCGTGGTCAACGACAGCGTGATCACCCGGAAGGAACTCGACGCGCGTATCGAGGAGGCCAAGCACCAGCTAGTGCTCGCCAAGCGGCCGATTCCGGACGCCGATCTGCTGCAGCGCCAGGTGCTCGAGCAATTGATCGTCACGCAAGTGCAGCTTCAGCGCGCGAAGGAAGACGGCATCGTCGTGAAGGACGCCGACGTCGAGCAGGCCCTGCAACGCATCGCCGCCGACAACCATCTGAGCATCGATCAGTACAAGGCGAGGCTGTCGCAGGCCGGTGTGCCATGGGACGCCTTCCGCAAGGAAGTGCGCGAACAGATCGTGATGGCACGCCTGCGCGATCGCGAAGTCGACAGCCAGGTGCAAGTCAGCGATTCGGAAGTCAACACCTTCCTCGCCGCACAGCGCGGTGCCACGGCGACGCCGTCCGAAACCGAGTACCGCCTGAGCGAAATCCTCGTGAAGGTGCCCGAGGGCGCTTCGCCCGATCAGGTCAGTGCGGCGCAGAAGAAGGCGGACGAAGCACTGGACAAGGCGAAAGCCGGCGGAGATTTCGCAGCGCTTGCCAAGCAGTATTCGGACGCCTCCGATGCCGCGAGCGGCGGCGACATGGGCTTTCGCATTCCCGAACGCATTCCCGATCTGTACCTGAGCCAGATTCAGAAGCTGCAGCCAGGGACGGTGGTTCCGCAGGTGCTTCGCAGCAACAACGGCTTCCACGTCATCAAGCTGGTCGAGACCCGCAAGCAGGGCGGTGAGCAAGGCATGACCGTGCCGCAGATCCACGCGCGTCACATCCTGATCCGGGTGGGCGATGGTGTGTCGGAAGCGCAGGCGCGTCAAAAGCTGCTCGACATCAAGGCCAAGATCGAAGCGGGCAAGGGCGATTTCGCCGACTTCGCGCGACAGTTCTCGGCGGACGGTTCGGCATCGCAGGGCGGTGATCTCGGCTGGATCTCGCCGGGCGAGACCGTACCGGCATTCGAGCGCGCCATGTCCGAACTCAAGGACGGTCAGATCAGCGACCCGGTGCGCTCGGAGTATGGCTATCACCTGATTCAAGTGCTGGGTCATCGCGAGACGCAGGTCTCGGGCGATCAGGAGCGCAATGTCGCCATGCAGGAACTGCGTGGCCGCAAGGCCGAGCAGCAGTACCGCGACTGGTTGCAGCAACTGCGTGACAGTGCTTATGTCGACTATCGTCTCAATAGCGCGCAACAGTAAGCGGCGTGTGAGACATTTCAGTCCCCCTCTCTTCTCTCTCTCGTCCCAGGCATGACTTCCGACCGGTCCTTCGTCCTCGCCATCACCACGGGTGAACCGGCGGGCGTCGGGCCGGAGCTGACGGTACAGGCACTGGTGAAGTGCCTGTCGCCCACGGAAGGTGCCACCGACGTCAGCGTCGACGCCCCCCTTCTCCGTTGCCAGTTCGCCGTGCTCGGCGATGCGTCGCTGCTCGCGGCACGTGCGCAGGCCGTGGGGCTCGGCGACGCCTGGCAGGCATTGCTGGCCGCTGCTCGCGTGCGTGTCGTCCACCATCCGCTCGCCGTCACGGCACAGCCAGGGAAGCTCGATGCCGCCAACGGTCGTTACGTGCTGGCCCTGCTCGACGATGCCATCGATGGTGCGCTGGCCGGCACCTATGACGCCATTGTCACGGCACCGCTACAGAAGAGCACGATCAACGATTGCGGCGTGGCCTTCACCGGCCACACCGAGTACTTGGCCGAGCGCACTGGCACGCCACGTGTCGTGATGATGCTGGCCGGCGGTGGACTGCGCGTGGCGCTGGCGACGACGCATCTGCCGCTCGCGCAAGTGCCGGGTGCGATTCGTCGCGACGATCTGCTGCAAACGCTCATCATCCTCAATCAGGATCTGATGCGTCATTTCGGCGTGACGCGTCCGCGCATTCTCGTCACCGGTCTCAACCCGCACGCGGGGGAATCGGGTTACCTCGGCCGCGAGGAAATCGACGTCATTACACCGGCCCTCGACGACGCGCGCGCCGCCGGCATCGACGCCCGCGGCCCGTATCCGGCCGATACACTCTTCCAGCCACGCCACCTCGAAGGGGCCGATGCGGTTCTCGCGATGTACCACGACCAGGGACTGCCGGTGCTCAAGTACGCGAGCTTCGGCGCCGGCGTGAACATCACGCTAGGCCTGCCGATCATCCGCACGTCGGTCGATCACGGCACGGCCCTCGATCTCGCAGGCACCGGGCAAGCCGAGAGCGGCAGCCTGCTTGAAGCCTTGCGTACGGCCGCCACCATGGCAGCCAATGCCGCGACACACGCATCATTGACCGCAGGCGCGAGCGGCGATCCGCACGCCGCAAAACCGCGTTCATAAGGAATTTCACATGAGTAGCGCATCGAAGCGCACGGGCGTCCAACAGGGCCACGTGGCGCGCAAACGTTTTGGTCAGAATTTTCTCGTCGACATGGGCGTGATCGACGCGATCGTAGGCGCGATCTCGCCGCGCACCGACGACCTGATGGTCGAGATCGGGCCGGGGCTGGGTGCGCTGACGACGCCGCTCACAGAGTGGCTCGCGCATTTGCATGTGGTCGAACTCGACCGCGACCTGGTTGCACGCCTTACGCGCAAGTTCGGTGAGCGCGTAAGCGTGCACGCGGGCGACGCGCTCGACTTCGACTTTGGATCGCTTGTTCCGGCAGATCGACGCGACGAAGCCCCGCTGCGCATCGTCGGCAACTTGCCGTACAACATCTCCAGTCCGCTGCTTTTCCATCTGATGCGCTACGCCGCGCTCGTGCGCGATCAGCATTTCATGCTGCAGGACGAAGTCGTCGAGCGCATGGTCGCGCCCGCGGGGTCGAGCAACTATAGCCGGCTCTCGGTCATGCTTCAGTATCGCTACTGGATGGACAAGGTGCTCGACGTACCACCGCAGGCGTTCAATCCGCCGCCGAAGGTCGACTCGGCCGTGGTGCGGATGATTCCGCGTGCCGTGGCCGATCTGCCGCAGGTCGATCTGGACGTGTTCGGTGCGGTGGTGGCGCAGGCGTTCTCGCAGCGCCGCAAGATGCTGCGCAACACGCTGCACAGTTACCGCGATCGTGTCGATTTCGATGCGCTGGGATTCGATCTCACCCGTCGCGCCGAGGACGTTCCGGTCGACGAATACGTGATGCTTGCGCGCGCGATCAGCGGCGCCGGTTCACCAGGCTGATGCCGGCGAACACCAGCACGACGGCGCCCGCAAAGCGCCAGCCGACCGATTCACCCAGCACCAGCACGCCGAACGTCACGCCGAAGAGCGGGCTCAGGAACGAGAACGACGCGAGGCGGGCGGCGCTGTAGCGCGTCAGCATCCCGAACCAGATCAGGTAGCTGGCAAACGCCACGCCAATGGACTGGTAGGCGAGGCTGACCCATGTCGTGGCCGTCATCGGGCCGACGTGCACACTGCCTGTCCCCAGTGCCAGTGCGCACAGCAACACAGCCGAGACGGCGAGTTGGTAAAGCAGCGTCTTCGACGGCGCGGCGCTCGCCAGGCGTGATGCCCGGACGATCACCGTCGTCATTCCCCAGAACACGCCGGCGAGGAGGCCGAGCAGGTCGCCGGGCCACGTTTTCGCGAGGTCCGAACCGCTGCCGTCCGAGAACGCGACCACGATGCCGCAGAAGGCGACGGCCATGCCGAGCCATTGCATCGGCCGCAGCCGTTCGCTCGGCACCGTCCAGTGAAGGCCCATGGCGGTAAAGCAGGGAGCCGAGTACAGGAAGACGGCCATGCGCGAGGCCGTCGTGTGCGTCAGGCCGACGAAGATGCAGAGGAATTCCAGCGAGAAGAGCAAGCCCGCGAGGAGGCCCGCCGGCAAGGTGCCGTCGCCGGTGAAGAGCTTCTGACGGCGCCACAGCATCCAGCCGCCGACCAGCACGGTCGCGATCAGCGAGCGCAGGCCGGCTTGCAGCACGGGAGGCACGACCGGCACGGCCAGTTTGACGGCGACCTGCTGGCCGCCCCAAACCGCACATAGGCCAAACATGATGGCAAGCGCGGCGGCATCGATCGGACGCGGAGTGGTTTTCATGGAGTTGGTTCGGATGGCGACGTATCGTGAGCCCGACACGCTGTGTGGCTCATTGTCTCCGATCCCGGTCGCCCGGGCAGCATTCTGGTGCAGGCAACAGGGGTAATCCGGGAGGCATTGTTTCGTCTCGCGACACTATGTTTCCCTGTTTCACGGGTTTATTGCACATAGCCGCGGCGATACAATGCTCCGCGCGGGCCATGGTGCCTGCCTCCGCCGTCATTTTCCGCACTATTGCGCATGTACAAGAAAGGCTCCGCCGTCGAACTTCAGTTCTCCCCGTCACGACTCAACGACGGGGCTGGCGATCCGTACTGGATCGATCTCACTCGCGACGAGGCGCAAGCATTGCTCGCCGCACTGCAATCGCATCTGAGCCGGCCAGAACCCGTTGCCTCGGGCACCGAATCGCCGCTCGTGTTCCCCCTGTTGGATCCGGCGGCACCGCAGAAGACCGAAACGACGCAGGACGACGGTGCTGTGCGCGTCGTGTCCGGCGACACGGCGCCGGCCTACCGCCAATGGGTCTGTGTGATCTGTGGCTGGATTTACGACGAAGCGCTCGGCTGTCCGGACGACGGCATTGCCCTCGGAACCCGCTGGGAAGATGTGCCGGAAGACTGGCGTTGCCCGTTGTGCGACGTGGGCAAGGAGGACTTTGCGATGGTGGAGTTCTGACGCGTCGGGCCGGTCTGCACGAAGGTAGCCGGCGCGCTGTTGTGTCATCTGGGTAACGGCCGCCGCAAATGGGCGGCCGTTACCGCATGGCGCGCGGACTGGCGGGCTTTACAAGCCGCCCTTGGCCGAATGCTTCTGGATCAATTCGATCTTGTAGCCGTCCGGATCTTCGACGAAGGCGATGACCGTGGTGCCGCCCTTGACGGGCCCGGCTTCGCGGCTGACCTTGCCACCGGCCGCGCGGATCGTGTCGCAGGCGACGTAGGCATCGTCGACTTCGATCGCCAGATGGCCGAACGCGGTGCCGATTTCGTACTTCTCCACGCCCCAGTTGTAGGTCAGTTCAAGCACCGTGTGTTCCGACTCGGCGCCATAGCCGACAAAAGCCAACGTGTACTTGTACTCGGGGTTCTCGCTCTGACGCAGCAGTTGCATGCCAAGCACACGCGTGTAGAAATCGATCGAGCGCTGCAGGTCGCCGACGCGCAGCATGGTATGGAGCATTCGCATGATGTTTTTAACCGATGGGGACAACGAGAACTCGATTGTACCCGTGCGCATGAAAATGAGCTGCATTCACGCAGCGTTGAGCCACGCTAACGATCAGACGTGACCGTGCGGTCAGAATTCCGGTAGCCACTCGGGCGCGTGCGACTTGAGCGTGTCGCGTGCCGACTCGAACTCCGGGAAGATCGACGCCACGGCTTGCCAGAAACGAGGCCCGTGGTTCATCTCCTTCAGATGTGCCAGTTCGTGCGCGACCACGTAATCGATCACACCCAATGGGAAGTGGATCAGCCGCCAGTTCAAGCGGATACGGCCGTCAGCGCTGCAACTGCCCCATCGCGTCGTGGCCGATGACAGCCCCAGCGCCGAATGACGCACGCCGAGCCGCTCGCCATAGACTTCCAGCCGCGTCGTAAAGAGTTTGCGGGCCTCCTGCTGCAGCCAGCCCTGCACGCGGTCGCGCATCTGCTCCGGCGCGGCTTGCGGTGGCAAATCGAGCCACAACGTATGCGTATGGATGTCGTACTGTGCAGCGCGAGCGCTCGCGCCGAGCCGAATCGTCAGCGTGTGGCCGAGGAACGGCAGCGTGGTGGCGTCGGCCCAGATCACACGCGGAATCACACGACGCGCGGCGCGGTCGCGAAATTCGGCGATCTTGTTGAAGATCCAGCGCTTCTTCTCGACCACGGCGGCTTCGACGTCCGCGAGCGTGACCCAGCGCGGGGCCGTGACGGCCAGTCCCGATTCGTCGATCATGAACCCGATGGTGCGTCGTGACGAGCGCTTGAACCGGTAGTAGATGGCATGGCCGTCGAGCACGATCACCCGCTCGCCGGCGGCGGGCAGGCGACGCGGCCCCGGGGCCGCCGACGTGGGTTCGTGGCGCGTGCTCGTGTCGCTGGCCGAGGGGCTCTGTGTGACGGAAGGGGCTGGCACGTCCGTGGCCACCCCATTCGCTTCGGCCGCCGGGTTGCCGAACAGATCGAGTTCCATCTGGGGAACAGGTGTCTCATGCCGGGAGCGAGTGTCGCGCATAGCGGATTGGACTTTCGACATGAGACGGTTCCGGGAGATGGCGTCAGGTCCGTGGCGTGGTGTCGGGCTTGTCCGACGAAGCGGGGGAATCCGTCGATTGGGACGCGGTCTTCACCGGCTTTGCCGTATAGGCACTCGGGTCGATACGCACCATCTCGCGCTCGATCCATTCGGTCACGTCGGCGTTGACGGCCTCGGCCGTGCGGCCCGCCGTCTCGATGACCGGCCCGATCGATACGATCACTTCCCCGGGTTTTTTCATGAACGTGTTGCGCGGCCAGACGCGTCCGGCATTGTGCGCGATGGGCACCACAGGCGCGCCGGTCGCCGTTGCGAGACGCGCGCCGCCCGACTTGTACTTGTTGCGCGAGCCCGTCTTCGTGCGGGTGCCTTCCGGGAACATGATGATCCACGATCCTTGGGCCAGGCGCTCGCGACCCTGCGCAACGACCGACTGAAACGCATCGGTGCCTTTGCTGCGATTGATGTGAATCATGCTGAGCAGGCCCAGCGTCCAGCCGAAGAATGGCACGTAAAGCAGCTCGCGCTTGAACACGAAACACAGCGGGCGCGGCATGAGCGCCGGCAGCGCAATCGTCTCCCAGGCCGACTGATGCTTCGACAGCAGGACCGCGGGTGTATCCGGCAGATTCTCCCATCCGATGACCCGGTAGCGCATGCCACACAGCTTGTCGCCCACCCAGATGACCACCTTGCACCAGCCTGCCGCGACCCAGTAGCGTTGCACGCGCGAGAGGAATGGGAAGGAGACGATGCACGCGATGGCGTACGGAATCGTCCAGACGATCTGGAAGATGAAGAAGAGAATCGAACGAAGTTGCAACATCGGATCTTGGCCTGAAATAGGGTGCCGGAGCGATTGTCCTACGCGCGCCGACGCGCGTCCTGGGTAATGTGGCGGGCAAGCGCCGCGCCGCTCACGCGCTCTTGGCGTCCTCTTCGGCGAGCAGGTCGTTCACAAACGCCTGCAGGCTGTCATGCACACGCGTGCCTTCGGGCAGATTACCTGCGGCGAGCGTCTTTTTGCCCTTGCCGGTCAGCACCAGATGCGGGCGTGCGCCGACCGCCGCCGCCGCCTGCAAATCGCGCAGCGAATCGCCCACGGCCGGCACGCCGGTCAGGTCGACTTCGTAGCGGCGCGCGATTTCCTGAAACAGGCCGGGCCTCGGCTTGCGGCAGTCGCAGGCGTCGGCGGCGGTGTGCGGGCAGAAGAACACGGCGTCGATGCGGCCACCGGCGGCGACGGCCAGCTTCGACATCTTCGTGTGCATTGCGCCGAGCGTCGCCATGTCGAACAGCCCGCGCCCCACGCCCGACTGGTTCGTCGCCACGACGACCCGGTAGCTGGCCTGATTCAGGCGGCCGATGGCTTCCAGACTGCCGGGCAACGGTACCCACTCATCCGTCGACTTGATGAACTGATCCGAGTCGGCGTTGATGACGCCGTCGCGGTCGAGAATCACGAGCTTGCGGGCGGCGGGGCCGGGGGTGCGGTCTTTACGCGAATCCATGACGAACAGGCTTCCGGGACATTAAGCCGCAATCAAGCGGCGAGCTTCGAGAGATCGGCCACGAGGTTCATCTTCAGATGCAGATGGCTGAGCAGGGCGAGGCGATTGTTGCGCAGTGTCTCGTCGTCGGCCATCACCATCACGTCGTTGAAGAACGCGTCGACCGCATCGCGCAGGTCGGCCAACGCCGACAGCGCTTGTGCATACTCGTGCGCCCTGAACTTTTCATCCACCACGGGGGTGACCTTGTCCAGTGCGGCGGCAAGTGCTTTCTCGGCCGGCTCGATCAGCAGCGACGCCTCGATGACGCCCTCGGGCGGCGGCGCCGTCTTCTTGAGGATGTTGCCGATACGCTTGTTCGCGGCGGCAAGCGCGTCGGCTTGCGGCAGCGCCGAGAACGTACGCACGGCCTCCAGGCGCTCGATCACATCGCTCAGGTCCAGATAGATCGACGGGGAAACCAGCACCGCCTCGATCTCGTTGGCGGCGTAGCCACGCTCACGCAGATAGCCCCGCAGGCGATCGAGCACGAACTGGTAGACGTCGTTCAGGTACGCGTCGCTGGCGACACCCGACGTAAATTGCTGGTAGGTCACGTTCAGCAGATCCGACAGCATGACCGGCAGGCGCCGCTCGACGAGCATACGCGCGATCCCGAGCGCATGGCGGCGCAGCGCGAACGGGTCTTTCTCCCCGGTCGGTTGCAGGCCGATGCCCCAGATGCCGACGAGCGTCTCGAGCTTGTCGGCCAGCGCCACGAAGAGACCCGTGTCGCTCGCGGGCAGGGCATCGCCCGCGAAGCGCGGCTGATAATGCTCCGAGCAGGCGCGCGCGACGTCTTCGGCTTCGCCGTCGTGCCGCGCGTAATACGTGCCCATCGTGCCTTGCAGTTCCGGAAACTCACCGACCATATCGGTCAGCAGGTCAGCCTTGGCCAGCAGGGCGCCGCGCTCGGCCAGCGCCACGGCGTTCTGGTCCGCGCCACGGATCATCTGCGCAATGGCACCGGCCAGTCGCACCAGACGTTGCGTACGCTCGAACTGCGAGCCCAGCTTGTTGTGATAAACGACGTTCGCGAGCTGCGGCACACGGTCCGCGAGCGGCTTCTTCTTGTCCTGCTCGAAGAAGAACTTCGCATCCGCGAGACGCGGGCGCACCACACGCTCGTTACCCGTGACGATCTGCTCGGGCGTGTCGGTGGCGATGTTGGAGACGATCAGGAAACGGTTCGTGAGGCGGCCGCCCTCGGCGAGCGGCTTGTCGGTGAGCGCGAAGTACTTCTGGTTCGTCTGCATCGTGAGAATCAGACATTCCTGCGGCACCGCGAGAAATTCTTCTTCGAAGTGGCAGGCGTAGACCGCCGGCCATTCGACCAAAGCGGTCACTTCGTCGAGCAGTGCGTCGGGCATGATCACATGATCGTTGCCCGCCGCGTCAAGCAACTGTGTGCGAATCGCATCGCGGCGATCCGCGAAACCGGCAAGCACCTTGCCTTCGGAGGCGAGGGTCGAGGCGTAAGCGTCGGCGTGCGCGACGACGACGTCGCCGTTCGACAGGAAGCGATGTCCCAGCGTCTGGTTGCCCGAGGCGAGCCCAATCGCCGTGGCGGGCACGACGGTGTCGCCATGCAGCGCGATCAGGCCGTGCACCGGGCGCACGAATTGCACCGTCTCGCCGTCCGGACGCTGGTAGCTCATGACCTTCGGGATCGGCAGTTTGCCGAGCGTCTCGTCGAGCGCCCCTTGCAGCGCGTCGCCGAGTTGGGCGCCCGCCGCCGTGTAGGTGTGGAAGAACGCCTCGGCCTTGCCATCCATCGCGCGCTCCAGGCGGGCGACCGGCAGGTCGGCAAAGCCCATGGCGGCGAGCTTCTTCGCCAGCGGTGGCGTCGGATTGCCGTCGGCGTCGAGGGCGACGGAGACGGGCAGTACCTTGGCGCGGATGGTCGCGTCCGGGGCGCGTTCGAGCACGTTCGAGATCGAGACGGCCAGGCGTCGCGGCGTGGCGTACGGCGTGACGACGCTCGCATCCGTGGTGAGGCCGCGCGAGCGCAGGCCGTTGGCAATGCCGTCGGCGAACGCGTCGCCCAGACGCGCCAGCGCCTTCGGCGGCAATTCTTCGGTCAGCAGTTCGACCAGCAGGGTGCGTTGTGCGGTGCTCATCATGCGGCTTGCGTTTGGGTTGGGGCGGCGGGGGCGTTCAGCATCGGGAAGCCGAGCTTCTCGCGCGAAGCGTAGTAGGCCTGTGCGATCAGGCGCGACAACGCCCGGATACGGCCGATATACGCGGCACGCTCCGTCACCGAGATGGCGCCGCGCGCGTCGAGCAGGTTGAACGTGTGGGCGGCCTTCAAAATCATTTCGTAGGCGGGCAACGCGAGCTCGGCTTCGATGAGGCGCTTGGCTTCGCTCTCATAGTTATCGAAGAAACCGAACAGCATCGGTTGATTCGAATGCTCGAAGTTGTACGTCGACTGTTCGACTTCGTTCTGATGGAACACGTCGCCATAGGTCAGGCGACGCGTGACGGGGCCCTCGGCCGTTTGTTCTTCCCATTCGGTCCACACGAGGTCGTAGACGTTCTCGACCTGTTGCAAATACATGGCCAGACGCTCGATCCCGTACGTGATTTCGCCGAGCACCGGCTTGCAGTCCAGCCCGCCGACTTGCTGGAAATACGTGAACTGGGTCACTTCCATGCCGTTGAGCCACACCTCCCAGCCCAGGCCCCAGGCGCCGAGCGTGGGGTTTTCCCAGTCGTCTTCCACGAAGCGCACGTCGTTTTCCGTCAGATCGAGGCCAAGTGCGCGCAGCGAACCCAGGTACAGGTCGAGAATGTTCTCCGGCGCCGGCTTGAGCACCACCTGGTACTGGTAGTAGTGCTGCATGCGATTCGGATTCTCACCGTAACGGCCGTCCTTGGGACGGCGCGACGGCTGCACATAGGCGGCGCGCCACGGCTCCGGGCCGATCGCGCGCAGGAACGTGGCAGTGTGCGAGGTACCGGCGCCGACCTCCATGTCGTAAGGCTGGAGCAACGCACAGCCTTGCTTGTCCCAGTAATCCTGCAAAGTCAGGATGACTTGTTGAAAGGTAAGCATGATGAATTCGCGCGGACGAACAGAAAAAATGCGGATTTTGCGCAGTCTTTTGGCCCGGCCGCGAGCGCGGCCAAAAGACTAAAACATTGAATTTTAGCGGGAATTCGACCCGAACGGGGCGTCGATGCCCTTCGGGTAGCCCGACAGGGGGATTTTCACGGTCCCCCGCGTCATTTCGATGTCGCCGGTGCGACGTCGGCTCGACTCAGCGCGCCCGGCGCGACATGGCCAGTCCGAGGCCCAGCGCGATCAGGGCGAGCCCCAGCGCGGGCAGGTTGCCGAAGCGGACGTATGGCGTGAGGCCGCTGTAGGGCTGTACGCTGCCCGTGAGAGCGCCCGTGGTCATCGTTGGCAGACGGCCCTGTACGCGGCCGTGGGCATCGATGATCGCCGTCGTGCCGGTGTTCGTCGCCCGCAGCATCGGACGTCCCGTTTCGAGCGTGCGCATGCGCGCAATTTGCAGATGCTGGTCGAGCGCGATGGTGTCGCCGAACCACGCGAGGTTGGTCGAGTTGGCGAGCACCGTCGCGGGCTCGGGCATGCTGCGCAGCGTCTGGGCGATTTCCTCGCCAAACAAGTCTTCGTAGCAGATGTCGAGCGCCACGCGCTGGTCGGCGACCGCGAAGCCGCTCGGTGTGGCCGTGCCGCGCAGAAAGTCGCCCAGCGGGATGTGCATCATGTCGACGAACCAGTGAAAGCCCCACGGAACGAATTCGCCGAATGGCACGAGATGGTGCTTGTCGTAGCGGTGCAGCGTCGCGTCGCGCGGTGTGACCCCGAACAGGCTGTTGGTCAAGTCCGTCGGGCCGCGATCGGTGAGCGTGGCGCCGACGGCCCCGAGCACCACGTGCGAGCCAGTGCGATCGGCGAATTCGCGGATCGGGCCGGCCACATCGGGCGGTATGCCTTGCAGCAACACGGGGAAGGCCGTCTCCGGCGTGATGATGAGGTCCGCCGGTGCGGCCACGATCATGTCGCGATACAGGGCCATCGCATGATCGATCCCCGCGCGCTCGAATTTCATGTCCTGCGCGATATTGCCTTGCAGCAGCCGAACGGTGAGCGGCTTGCCCGACGGGGTGGTCCAGGCGTGGCGCGCGAGCCCGGCACCCGCGCCGAGCAGCGCCAGCACACCGACGACCGCCGCCAGCCGCCGGGCGGGCCCAGGCTGTGGTGTCGTGCCGGCGACGGGAAGCACTGCGCGGGCGAGCCAAGCCGCCGCGAGTGCGGCGAGTCCGCCAATGCCGTAGACCCCGATGAGCGGCGCAAAGCCTGCCAGTGGGC
>NZ_KB290556.1:24879-32047 GCF_000282835.1 Pandoraea sp. B-6
CCGAAACTGCCGCCCAGCCAGAGGGCGTCGCGGCGCGACGCGCTGCGCTCGACGAGCGCGAACAGCCCGGCCATGGCAAGCAGTTGCAGCCACCAGACGTCGCGCGGCGCGAAGGCGAGGGTCTGGGCGATACCGGCCAGGCCGGCGAGCGCGCGGGCACGCCAAGCGGGCCACGAGCGCCGCTCGGGCGCGTGGAGGGTCATTTCCTGCATGGGTCGATGTAGACGTTGATCGGAGCGTGAGTCAAGACGTCAGGCAGTCGGATCGGCGCCAGCCGTTTCCATGCGCCGCAACAGCAGCACGTGAATCTGACGGCCGTCGGCACGCAGCACTTCGAACACGAGATTGCCCAAACGCATGCGCTCGCCACGACGCGGCACTCGGCCGAACTGGTGCGTGATCATACCGCCGATCGTGTCGTTCTCGGCGTCAGTGAACTGCGTGCCGAACGCCTCGTTGAACTGCTCGATCTCGGTGAGGGCACGAATGCGATACGTGCCGTCGGGCGCGGCAATGATGTTGTCTTCTTCCTCGTCGAAGTCGTACTCGTCCTCGATATCGCCGACGATCTGTTCGAGCACGTCTTCAATGGTGATGAGGCCGGCCACGCCGCCATATTCGTCGACGACGATGGCGATGTGATTGCGATTGACGCGGAAATCGTGCAGCAGCACGTTAAGACGCTTCGACTCGGGAATGAACACCGCCGGGCGCAGCATGTCGCGCACGTCGAAGTCGTGATTGGCGTAGTAACGCACCAGATCCTTCGCGAGCAGAATGCCGATGATGTTGTCGCGATTGCCTTCGTACACCGGATAGCGCGAGTGCGCCTGTTCCAGCACGAAGGGGACGAACTCGTCGGGTGTCTGTTCGATGTTGATGGCGTCCATTTGCGCGCGCGGCACCATGATGTCGCGGGCACACAGGTCGGCCACCTGGAATACGCCCTCGATCATCGCCAGCGAATCGGCGTCCATCAGGTTGCGGGCGTGGGCGTCTTGCAGAATTTCAAGCAGCTCCGCACGCGACTCCGGTTCCGGGGAAATCAGATCGGTGAGGCGTTCGAGCAGCGAGCGGGGTTTATCGGTGTTTTTTCGACCGGGTCGACTGGGATATGGGTCGTTCATGACGGCGCGTCCAAGGTGGGCGGACGCCGAGCTGTTACAGGAAGCTCAAGGATACACCAGATGTACGGCAACTCTGCGTCAGTACCGCCGCGTCGCGTGGCGCCGACGTCGTGTCCACGCGATGCGGCGGATTTCAGGACGCACAGACGACGTCAGCGCGCACCGCAGCGGTGCAGCACGGCTTCCAGCGCCGGATCGGGCATGCCGGCGTCGCGCAGCGCCTTGACCGTGCGGGCAACGTAATCGTGCGTTGTGCCGTAGCGACCCTGCGCCTGTTCGAAGACCTTGCGGATGATGTCGTCGGGCAGGCGGCCGGCGTAGCTCTTTACATCGCGTCGCATGACAAATGCGAGCGCGGGCGCGCTGCGGCCGTCGGCGAGGGCGCAATTGAGCCATGCCGGACGATACGAGCCCATCGCCATCTCGCGATACCAGAGCGTTTCGAGTTCGGCGCGCGCCTTGGCTGCCGAGAGCCGCAGCGCCACCCCTGCACACGAGCCGCCACGGTCGAGGGCCAGCACGAGTCCCGGTTGCTCGGGGGTGCCTCGATTGACGCGCGACCACAGATACAGACCTCGGTGATAACCGAAGACGCGAGCGTGCAGGCTCTCCTCGACGGGCAGGCCCGGATTCCAGATGAGCGAGCCGTACGCGAAGATCCACAGATCCTCGCGGCCATCCCAGTGGGCGAGCGCGGTATCCAGCGAGCCCGCGAGTTCTTGCTGGCTCAGATGACGGGCGTCGCCGAGATCCGGCGGGTACTGGTTGCACCCGGGACCGCTCGACACACTGGCCGGTGGCGTCTCGGGGGCCGACGGGCGATTGGGGAAGCGGTCCATGCGATATCGGTTCAGGCGCGGCGCGCGTTGGCCGGTGTGCGGGACTTCGGGAGCTTTTCGACCAAGTAAGGGTCGGCGTAGCCGAGACCGGTGAGAATCTCCGTTTCGAGGCCTTCCATCTCCTGTGCCTCATCGTCCGCTTCGTGGTCGTAACCTTGCGCGTGAAGCACGCCGTGCACGATCAGATGGGCGTAATGCGCTTCGAGCGTAATGCCCTGTTCGTTCGCTTCGCGCTCGACCACCGGGCAGCACAACACGATGTCGCCTGTTACCGGGTCGCTGTCGTGCTGCGCATAGGCAAACGTGAGCACGTTGGTCGCGTAGTCTTTGCCGCGATAGCCGCGGTTCAGCGTCTGTCCTTCTTCCGCGCCGACGAAGCGCAGGGTCAGTTCGGCGTCGGCGAGCAGCGCGGCCTGCACCCAGCGGCGCAGCGTGGTGCGCGTGAGCAATGCCTTGTGCGTGGCGAACGCCGGACCGGCCACGAACTGGTGCGTCAGCGTGAGTGCATGACGCGGCGAACGCGAGGCTCGCTCGCTCATGCCTTGCCTCGCGATGCGCGGGCGGCGCGCGGGGCGCGTTCGGCCGACACGCGCGCCTCGAGGCTGGCTTCGTCAAGCTGCGCGTGGGCGTCGTATGCATCGACGATGCGGGCGACCAACGGGTGACGCACCACGTCCACGCTGGTAAAGCGGGTCACGGCGATGCCGCGAACGTTCTTCAGGATCACCTGCGCTTCCATCAGGCCGCTCTTCTGGCCGCGTGGCAGGTCGACCTGCGTGGTGTCGCCGGTCACGACCGCCTTGCTGCCGAAGCCAATGCGCGTCAGGAACATCTTCATCTGCTCGGGCGTAGTGTTCTGCGCCTCGTCAAGAATGATGAACGCGTGGTTGAGCGTGCGCCCGCGCATGTACGCGAGCGGCGCGATCTCGATCATCTGCTTCTCGAAATACTTTTGTGTCTTGTCGAAGCCGAGCAGATCGTAGAGTGCGTCGTAGAGCGGGCGCAGGTACGGGTCGACCTTCTGGGCCAGATCGCCGGGGAGAAAGCCCAGGCGCTCGCCCGCTTCCACGGCGGGGCGCGTCAGGACGATGCGCTTGACGGCGTCGCGCTCCAGGGCGTCGACGGCGCAGGCCACGGCCAGATAGGTCTTTCCGGTGCCCGCCGGGCCGATGCCGAATGTCACGTCGTGCGACAGGATCTGCTTGAGATAGTCGCGCTGCGCCGGCGTACGACCGTGCAGATCGCTGCGGCGCGTGTGCAGTACGGGCGATCCGTCTTCCGTCTCGCCGGCGGCAAACGGGTTGTCGTCGCCGTGACGCACGCTCGGAACGAGCCCCTGACGCGACTCCACGAGGCCCAACTGGATATCGTCGACCGACAGCGGCTCGGTCGCGCGGTTGTAAAAGCTCTCGATGGCCTGGGTGGCGATCGCAGCGCTCTTGCCGCGAACGGCGAAGCGATGGCCGCGGCGGGAAATGGAGACGTCGAGCGCCTGTTCAATCTGACGCAGGTTCTCGTCGAGCGGGCCGCAGAGGTTGGCCAGACGGCGGTTGTCGTCGCGCGGTGCGGTGAATTCTTGGACGGGTGCTTTCAAGATGATCCGGTCGGGTGCCTGTTCAGATCGTTCGATGGAGTCGCCGGGGGCAGGCTCGGGCACGCGATGCATGAGGTGGGTGCGCCCGAATCTGCCGGATCCGATCATAGTCGCAAATTTCGGTCAGTGCGTGGTGAGCAATTCACCACGCAGCGAGTGCGGGTAGGCGAGCGTGATCACGACGTCGGTCATCTGGCCGATCAGGTGGGCGCGCTGGGCTTCGGTTGCCGGGAAGTTCACCACGCGGTTGTTCTCCGTGCGGCCTTGCAGCTCGTTGGGGTCCTTGCGCGACACGCCTTCGACGAGAATACGCTGACGCGAGCCGACCATGCGCTGGCTGATGCGCGCGGCGTTCTCCTCGATCACCGCCTGCAAATGTTGCAGACGGCGCAGCTTGACCTCGCGCGGCGTGTCGTCCGGCAGGTTGGCGGCCGGCGTGCCCGGGCGCGGGCTGTAGATGAACGAGAAGCTCGTGTCGTAGCCGATCTCGTGAATCATCGCCATGAGCTTGTCGAAATCCTCTTCCGTCTCGCCGGGGAAGCCGACGATGAAGTCCGACGACATCGACATGTCCGGGCGCACCTGACGCAGGCGGCGGATGATCGACTTGTATTCCAGCGCGGTATAGCCGCGCTTCATCGCCGAGAGTACGCGGTCGGCGCCGTGCTGCACGGGCAGGTGCAGATGGCTCACGAGCTTGGGCACCTTGGCGTAGGTGTCGATCAGGCGTTGCGTGAATTCCTTCGGATGGCTGGTCGTGTAGCGAATGCGCTCGACGCCAGGCACCTCGGCCACGTATTCGATGAGCAGCGCGAAGTCGGCGATCTCGCCGTCGGCCATCGACCCGCGATAGGCGTTCACGTTCTGACCCAGCAGCGTGATTTCGCGCACGCCTTGCTCGGCCAGGCCGGCAATCTCGGTGAGCACGTCTTCGAATGGGCGCGAGACTTCGTCCCCTCGCGTGTAGGGCACCACGCAATAGCTGCAGTACTTCGAGCAGCCTTCCATGATCGAGACGAAGGCGGTCGCTCCCTCGACCTTGGCGGGCGGGAGGTGATCGAACTTCTCGATTTCCGGGAACGAGATGTCGACCTGCGAGCGCCCGGTGGCGCGACGCGCTTCGAGCATCTGCGGCAGACGGTGCAGGGTCTGCGGGCCGAACACCACGTCCACATAGGGGGCGCGCTGCACGATGGCGGCGCCTTCCTGGCTGGCGACGCAGCCGCCGACACCGATGACCAGGTCCGGCTTGATTTCCTTGAGCGCGCGCATGCGGCCCAGATCCGAGAACACCTTTTCCTGCGCCTTTTCGCGTACGGAGCAAGTGTTGAACAGGATGACGTCGGCGTCTTCGGGCGTGTCCGTCTTTTCCAGCCCTTCGGCGGCGCCCAGTACGTCCGCCATCTTGTCGGAGTCATACTCGTTCATCTGACAGCCGAACGTCTTGATATAAATCTTCTTTGCCATTGAGTGTGCGCCGTTCGCAGTGGTTGACCTGGGGGCGTCCGTAATGAATGTTTCAGGGGTTCAGTCTTGCCCGGCCGCGAGAGAGAAGCGGCGGCCCAAACGCAAAAGCCGGCGTGGCCGGCCTGTCCGGACCTCCCTAGCGGGGCCGGTGTGTGGTGCACGCATTATAGCGCGTATGGCGCGTGCACCGCGGAAGGCGGGGCGGTGACCGACTAGCGGTTGTCCTTCATCGCGGCGGCGATGGCGCGCACGTTGTGCTGGAACAACTGAAGGTAGGTCGTGGCTTCCGGATTCTGCGACAGGGCGTCGGAATACAGTTTGCCGTCGACCGTCACCTTGGCGTCGCGGGCGATGCGCTGGATCAGGCGCGGATTGGAGATGTTTTCCATGAAAACGGCCTTGATACCCGTGCGGCGAATCACGCGGATCAGGTTCGCCACGTCCCGGGCGCTGGCTTCGCTTTCGGTCGACACGCCTTCCGGGGCAAGGAACCTGACGCCGAAGCGCTGACCGAGGTAGCCGAAGGCGTCGTGCGACGTGAGGACAACGCGGCGGGCCGGCGGAATCGGCGCGAACTGCTTGTTGGCCCAGGTGATCAGATCATCGAGTGCGCCGCGGTAGTTCCTGGCGCGTTCCGCGTAATAGGCGCTGCCGGACGGGTCCGCTTGCGACAGGGCGGCGGCGATGTTATCGACCATCGTTTTGACACGTTCGGGATCCTGGAACATGTGCGGGTCGGGCACGGTCCTTCCCTCGTCGACCATCGTGCGCGCTTTGAGGCCTTGGGTGACGGTGACGAGCTTGCCGGGATAGTGGCTCGCCTTCATCAAGCGAGGCATCCAGCCTTCGAAGCCCAGGCCATTGACGAAGAAGAGCTTGGTCCCCGAAATCTTGGCGACATCCGCCGGCGTGGGCTCGTAGACATGCGTGTCCTGATCGGGACCGACGAGCGTCGTCACGTCGACCCGGTCGCCACCGACGGACTTGACGATGTCGGACAGGATGCTGAAGCTTGCGGCAACGGGCAGGTGCGTGTCCTGCGCGCGTGCCGGGCTGGCGAGCGCCAGCGCCATGGCGAGCAGTGCGGCGAGGCGCGCCGCGCCAAACCACGATTTGCCAGCCGATTGACCCAATCCGAACATGTTTTCCTCTCTCAAAGCGCCGGGGCCTTGGCCGCATTGGCGTGGCCCGGCGTGGCAAGCAGCGCGCCCAGGTAGGCGATGCCCGCCGTCAGAATGATGGCCGGTCCCGAAGGGCAGGCCAGGTAATACGAAAGCAGCAATCCGATGACGCTCGACGCGCTCGCGACCAGCCAGGCCACGAGCAGCATGCCCGGCAGCGTGCGGGCGACGAGCCGGGCGGTGGCCGCCGGCAGCATCATCAGTCCCACGGCCATGAGCGTGCCCATCGCCTGAAACCCCGCGACGAGGTTCATCACCGTGAGCACCGTAAAGCCCAGGTGATAGCGCATGACGCCCCTGCCGTGGTCGTGACCGAGAAACGCCGGATCGGCGCTGTCGAGCACGAGACCGCGATAATGCCATCCGAACCATAGGAGCGTCACGGATGCTATCGCGGCCACGAGAATCAGCGACGGATCGTCCACCGCGAGCACCGAGCCGAAGAGCAGGTGCATCAGGTCGACGCTGTTGCCCCATTTCGAGACAATCACCACGCCACCGGCCAGCGCCAATAAATAGAAGCCCGCGAACGAGGCCCCCTCGTCCAGCCGCGTGCGGCGGCTCGACAGTCCGGCGAGCAGGGCCACCAGCAAGCCCGCCACCATCCCGCCGCCCGCCATCCAGGGCAGCGACAGGCCGCCAATCAGGTAGCCGATGGCGGCGCCCGGCAACACCGCATGCGAGAGCGAATCGCCCATCAGGCTCATGCGCCGCAGCAGCAGGAAAACCCCTACCGGCGCGCAGCCGACCGACAGCGCGAGACTGCCGACCAACGCGTGGCGCATGAAGTCGAACTCCGAGAACGGGCCGACGATCAGATCGAGAACCCCGCTCATCGGTGGCCTCCCCCCGAGGTCGTGATCGCGCCCGGCGCGCGCGAACCCCCGTGGGGCGGCAAGCCATAGGCTGCCGACGCGGGGCCGGCAACGCGGGCGGTGTAGCCGCCCGCGCCGGACAAGC
>NZ_KB290557.1:0-7740 GCF_000282835.1 Pandoraea sp. B-6
CCGCCAAGCACTGCACCGGTGCTGCCGCCGAGCGCGCCACCCACGGCCGCGCCCGCCACGCCGCCCAGCGCACCGCCAACGGCATTGTTCATATCACTGGCCGACGCGGCCAGCGAGGTCGTTGCAACCACGGCGGCGATCGCCACCATCGGGAAAATTCGTTTGATCATAGGTCGTGAATAAGATGCGGATGAATGCGGACCCAGTATAAAGACACGCGACCGTGCCGCCGTCACCCCAATGTTTCATGTCTCGTAAGGCCAGTAACAAAATGTTTCAGTGCGTGCGTTGAAAGCGGTTAGCTTTTATGAGGCATCGCCGCCCGTGCGACGCCGCGATGGCACTTTCATCTCGGCCACGTAGCGATATAACTGTGCCGCCGCCGGCGAGAGCGGCCGCGCCTTGCTGCGTATCATTCCCATGCGCCGCGTCACTACCGGATCGACCAGCGGCACGCTCGTGAGCAACGGATGTTCGCTACCCGGCATTGCCATCGTCGGCACGGCCGCCACGCCGAGCCCCGCTTCGACCAGACCGAGCATGGTGGTGACGTGCTGCGTCTCGCAGATGCTTGGCGGGCGCTGGGGTAGCGAGGTGAGTGCTTGATCGAGCAGCAGCCGGTTGCCCGAGACGCGGCCGACACTGATGTAGTCGTATTCGTAAAGCTCACGCCACGTCACCCGCTTTCTGCCCGCGAGTGCATGGTCGCGCCGGCAGGCCGCCACATAGCGCTCCTGCAACAGGAGCTTGAACTCGATGTTCGGCTCCTGGCTGCCGATGAAATTCAACCCGAAATCGGCGTCGCCATTCGCCACCGACGCGAGCACCTCGTTGGCACTTGCGTCGAGCACCGAGATGCGGATGCGGGGAAACGCCTGGTGGTAGCGTGAGATCACCTGCGGCATGAAGTAATACGCGGCCGACGGCACACAGGCAATGGTCACGTGTCCGAGGCTCGACGAGGCCACATCGCGAATACCCAGCAGGGCGTTGTCCAGATCGTCCAGAATCCGCTCCGCGTCGCGGGCGAAAGCGCGTCCGACGGTTGTCAGCGCCACGAGCCGCGTGCTGCGCTCGAAGAGCTTGACCCCGAGCGCGTCCTCGAGCTTGTCGATACGGCGCGAGAGCGCGGGCTGCGAGAGATGGATCGACTCGGCCGCGCGGCGAAAGCTCGCCAGTTGCGCCACCGCGCGAAATGCCTGCAAATCGTTCAGATCGAAGTTGATCGCCATGACGTTGGGAGCAGAAAGTCGGGTAGACGCCTCGAGGCACGCCGACGTCCAGCGCACGCCGAGGCTTGGTTGCGATGCGGAGTGTAGCCCGTTACCGCTTGGCAGACGCATCAACATCCTACGATTGATCGCATATGTGCATCAATACTTCCAAAACTTGCAATTCACAAGCCGGGAACTTCCGGCGCACCATTGGCAACTTCTAAAAAGCGCTCATGACGATTCAAACGTCCCTGGTAGAGGCGCATTCCGACGACACATTGGCGGCCCGATCTCCCGGGCTGCCGGCAACACGGAGACAGCGCATGTCACAGCGCCCCAACGACGCGGTTTCGCGTCGCCCCTCGAAAGCCGGCGCGATCCTGCGCGTAACGGCCGGCAACTTCCTCGAGCAGTTCGATTTCTTTCTGTTCGGTTTCTACGCCACTCAGATCTCACACGTGTTCTTTCCGGCGGGCAGCGAGTTCGCTTCGCTCATGATGACCTTCGCCGTCTTTGGCGCGGGCTTCCTGATGCGACCGCTCGGCGCGATTGTGCTGGGCGCTTACATCGATAACGTCGGCCGCCGCAAGGGGCTGGTCACGACACTGGCGATCATGGCGAGCGGCACCGTGCTCATCGCGTTCGTGCCGGGGTACGCCACCATTGGTCTCGCGGCGCCGGTGCTCGTGCTGATCGGACGTTTGCTGCAAGGTTTCTCGGCCGGTGCCGAGCTGGGCGGCGTGTCCGTGTATCTTGCGGAAATCGCCACGCCGGGCCGCAAGGGCTTCTACACGAGTTGGCAGTCGGCGAGCCAGCAGGTCGCCATTGTTGTGTCGGCGGCGCTCGGCTTCACGCTTTCGCTCACGCTCACCGCGCAGCAGATCGCGGCATGGGGCTGGCGTGTGCCGTTCATCGTGGGCTGCATGATCGTGCCGATGATCTTCGCGTTGCGCCGCTCGCTCCAGGAGAGCGAAGAATTCAAGCAGCGCAAGCGTCATCCGTCCTTGGGCGAAGTGTTCCGCTCGATGGCCGCCAACGCCGGCGTGGTGATCGGCGGCACGCTGCTCGTGGCCCTTACCACGACGGCGTTCTACCTGATTACCGTCTACGCGCCGACCTTCGGCAAGAGCGTGCTGCACCTGTCGAGCGCCGATGCGTTGCTCGTCACGCTGTGCGTGGGTGTGTCGAACTTCATCTGGCTGCCGATCGGTGGCATGCTGTCCGACCGCATTGGCCGCCGCCCGGTATTGCTGCTCTTCGCGGGACTGACGCTCGTATCGGCCTATCCGGTGCTCACGTTCCTGGTTCAGGCCCCGAGCTTCACGCGCATGCTGATCTCGCTGCTATGGCTGTCGTTCCTGTACGGCATGTACAACGGCGCGATGATCCCGGCGCTGACCGAAGTCATGCCGCCGGACGTGCGCGTGGCCGGCTTCTCGCTTGCGTATAGCCTCGCGACGGCGCTTTTCGGCGGCTTCACGCCTGCGCTGTCGACTTATCTGATCCACGCCACGGGCGACAAGGCCGCGCCGGGCTACTGGATGAGTATCGCCGCGCTGTGCGCGATTTGCGCGACGCTGGCGCTCTACCGCCGCCGCCCCGGCGGGCAGGGGAGTCCCCGTACTGAACTCGCCGCAGGCTAAGCCACGCGGCAGGCGCGCCCCGTTCGCGGGCGCGCCCGGCAACGCTTCCCCAAACCGGGTGCCGACGCGCATCCATCCCCAAAAGCAAAATTCAGAGAGACACTGCCATGAAAGCCATCGCCCTCCCGGCGCGCATGCGCGCGCCCCGACATCTGCTTGCCGCGCTCGGCGCCGGCATCGCCCTGACCACGCTGCTCGGTGCCACGTCGGCCAGCGCGGAAGACCTGCACGTGATGAACTCCGGCGGCTTCACGGCCGCGTACAAGTTGTTGTTGCCCAAGTTCGAGGCGTCGAGCGGCGATCATGTGGACACCGCGTGGGGGCCGTCGATGGGCAAGGCGCCCGAGGCAATCCCCAACCGTCTGGCGCGTGGCGAGTCGGCCGATGCGGTCATCATGGTCGGCTACGCCCTCGACGGTCTTATCAAGGCCGGTAAGGTGCGCGCGGATTCCCGCGTCGATCTGGCCGATTCGCGCATCGGCGTCGTCGTGAAATCGGGCGATGTGGTGCCCGATGTCAGCACGCCCGAAAAGCTCAAGGCCGCGCTGCTCGCCGCGAAATCGGTCGCGTACTCCGACAGCGCCAGCGGTGTGTACGTCGAGCGCGAACTCTTCAAGAAGCTGGGCATCGTCGACCAGATGCGGGGCAAGAGCGTGATGGTGCAGAAGACGCCCGTGGCCGAAAAGGTCGCTGCCGGCGACTATGCGCTGGGACTGCAACAGGTCAGCGAGCTGCTGCCGGTCAAGGGCGCTGCGTTCGCGGGCAAGATTCCCGAGTCGCTGCAATCGGTCACGCGTTTCGCCGGTGGCGTGCCGGTGAATGCGCCGCATCCGGACGAAGCGAAGAAACTGCTGACGTACCTGGCCGCGCCCGCGGTGGCGAAGGAAGTCGAGTCCACCGGTCTCGATCCGCTGGCACATTGATGTGCCGGTCTTCATTGAAGATATGAACTAACGTGTTGCCTGCGTCGGGGGAGATAATTTTCCCTCGGCATCCTTGGCGGGTTTGACCGACAATGACGCGTCAGACAACGGCGTTGCACAGGACGACGCCACCGCCAAGGAGACCGACATGGCCTCAGCGCCAGCTCAACCCGCTCAGCCGATACAGGCTGCCGATTCGCGTGCCGGCGCAGCCGGCCCCTCGGCCCCCCACGCCCCGCCCTTGAACGAGATCGTCGCGCTCGACGCGCTGGCGTTGTCCGACGCCATTCACACGCGCCGCGTGTCGTGTCGCGAGGTCATGCAGGCGTATCTCACGCACATTGCGCATTACAACCCGGCGGTCAACGCCATCGTGTCCTTGCACGATGCCGACGCCTTGCTTGCGCAGGCCGACGAGCGCGACCAGCAGTTGGCCAATGGCCAGTCCCTGGGGTGGATGCACGGCATGCCGCATGCCGTGAAGGATTTCGCCGCGTGCGCGGGATTTCCCACGCGCAAAGGCTCGCCATTGACGTCGGCGGCGCCCGACACGCAGGACAGCATCGGCGTTGCGCGCATCCGCGCGGCGGGCGCGATCTTCATCGGCAAG
Source organism: Pandoraea sp. B-6 (assembly GCF_000282835.1). Lineage (NCBI taxonomy): Bacteria > Pseudomonadati > Pseudomonadota > Betaproteobacteria > Burkholderiales > Burkholderiaceae > Pandoraea > Pandoraea sp. B-6. Next base: position 4,391 of record NZ_KB290557.1, read on the forward strand.
ACCAACGTCTCCGAGTTCGGATTGGGCTCGCATAGCTACAACCCCGTCTTTGGCGTCACGGGCAACGCTTACGACGCGACGCGCAGCGCAGGTGGCAGCAGCGGCGGGGCGGGCAGCGCGCTTGCGCTACGCATGCTGCCGGTCGCGGATGGCAGCGACATGATGGGGTCGCTGCGCAATCCGGCTGCGTTCGGCAACGTGTATGGCTTCCGGCCGTCGCAGGGCCGGGTGCCCTATGGTCCGGCGCCTGAGTTGTTCGTCCAGCAACTGAGCACCGAGGGGCCGATGGGGCGTTCTGTCGCCGACGTCGCCCAACTGCTCGCCACGCAAGCGGGCTACGACGCGCGCAGTCCGCTTTCCCTGGCGCAGGCGCATGGCGCGGTGCCGTTCGCGAGCGCGTTGCAACGCGACGTCAAGGGATTGAAGCTGGGCTGGCTGGGCGACTATGGCGGCCATCTGCCGATGGAAGACGGTGTGATGGCCCTGTGCGAGGCATCGTTGCGCGACTTCACGGCGATGGGGTGCGAAGTGCAATCTTGTACGCCCGACTTCGCGCCGGAGCGATTGTGGCAGACGTGGCTCACGTTGCGTCACTGGCTCGTGAGCGGCTCGCTGGGCGAGTTGTATGCCGACCCTGCGCGCCGCGACAAGCTCAAGCCGGAGGCGCAGTGGGAAGTCGAGGGCGGGCATGCGTTACGCGCGGCCGATGTATATCGCGCGTCCGTTGATCGCAGCGAGTGGTATCGCTCGCTCGCGCGGCTGTTCGAGCGTTACGACTTCCTGCTGCTGCCTTCGGCGCAGGTCTTCCCGTTCGACGCACAAATGCACTGGCCGTCGTCCGTCGCGGGCAAGCCGATGGACACCTATCATCGGTGGATGGAAGTGGTGATCGGGCCGACGCTGGCCGGACTGCCGGCGATCAGCGTGCCGGTCGGATTCGATGCGCGCGGGTTGCCGATGGGACTGCAAATCATCGGACCGGCGCAGGCCGATCTCGCGGTGTTGCAACTGGCGCATGCGCACGAGCAGCAAACGCAGTGGGTGCGTCGCCGGCTGCCGCCGATGCTTGCCGGTACCGCGAGGGGGTGATCGGCGGGCAAGGGACGGGCCCGTTCGGCTTACCTTGGGCGGGCGGCGCGTGCCTGCGCCCGTAGCGGGCGCAGCAATTCACCCAGCGCGTTGTGATCGATCTCGTGCATGAGGGCGAGCAGGCGACCGATGTCGCCCGGCGGAAAACCCTCGCGGGCGAACCAGCTCAGGTAATTGCCGGGCAGGTCGGCAATGAGCGTGCCCTTGTGTTTGCCGAACGGCATGGGCGTGGTGACGAGGCGCATCAGCGCGTCGGCATCGAAATCGAAATCGAGCATAAGCGACAGGCGCGAATGGCGCGCGGGCACGAAGAGAGGCAAAGCGTTACGCTACCACATGCGTTCCACCGGGTCGGCCGGGGAGCGCGCCCAACTTTGGGGGTTCGTATGCATCAACGATTGGATGGCCTCGCGGCGTCGGGCGAGTTGCCCGGCCCGGATGGCGAAGCGCTCGATCCGTTGCGCACGTTCGTCGCGGGGCTTTCGCGACTGCTGGCGCGTCATCCGGACGAGACAACGCTGCTCGACGCCGGCGCGGGTCTGCTGGCACCACTCGTCGCATGTGACGACTGGTTGCCCGCCGCGTTCGCGGTGCCACATCCCGAGCACTATCAGCAATACCTGTTGCATTGCGATCCGGCGCAGCGCTTTTCCATCGTGAGTTTCGTTTGGGGGCCGGGGCAGGTCACGCCAATTCACGATCACACCGTGTGGGGCCTGATCGGCGTGTTGCGCGGGGCGGAGGATTCGCAGCCCTATCGGCTCGACGCGCAGGGCGTACCGGTCATGACGGGGCCGCCGGTGCGTCTGTCGCCGGGCGATGTGGAGGTGCTCTCGCCGCGGTTGGGGGACATTCACCGTGTGAGCAATGCCTACGCCGACCGGGTCTCGGTGAGCATCCACGTGTACGGGGCGAACATTGGCACCGTGCGTCGCAGCGTGTTCACCGAAGCGGGCGAGCGCAAAAGCTTCATCTCCGGATACGCCAATGCGCAATCGCCGAATCCATAAAGAAAGGCGCCGCAACGTGCCGACGGCCCACGCCACGCGTTCGGGCGCCTTCTGCCACAATAGCTTTCTGGTTGCGCGAATGCGCGAGCCCATCGCGCCGATACGCAAATCGAATCGACGCTTGCCGAATTCAAGGAACCACCGTGTCCTCTTTCTCGACCGATGCGCCGTCGCAGACGGCTGCGCCGACTGCCGTTGCTGAAGACCTCGCTTTCCCCGAACTGACCTATGCCGACGTGCGTGCCGCGCTGCTCGCCCGTGAGGAAATTGCGTTGCTCGACGTTCGCGAAGAAGATCCATTCGCGCAGGCGCACCCATTGTGGGCGGCGAACCTTCCGCTCTCGCGCGTGGAGATCGACGTCTGGGCGCGCATACCGCGCCGCGACACGCGCATCGTCGTCTACGGCGAGCATGGCGGCGAGGATCTGGCGCCGCGCGCTGCCGGCGTGCTGCGCAAGCTCGGCTACACCGACGTCAATTGTCTCGCGGGCGGCCTCGACGGTTGGATCGCGGCTGGCGGAGAAGTCTTTCGCGACGTCAACGTGCCGAGCAAAGCCTTTGGCGAGTGGGTCGAAGGGTTGCGGCATACCCCGTCGTTGTCCGCGCAGGAAGTTCAGGCACTGCTCGATGCGCGCGCCGATGTGGTCGTCGTCGACGCGCGCCGGTTCGACGAATACCAGACCATGAACATTCCCGGCTCGACCAGCGTGCCCGGTGCCGAACTCGTGCTGCGCGTGCGCGAACTCGCCCCGAACCCGGCCACGCGTGTGATCGTCAATTGCGCCGGACGCACACGCAGCATCATCGGCACGCAATCGCTCGTGAACGCCGGTCTGCCGAATCCGGTGGCGGCGCTGCGCAACGGCACCATCGGCTGGACGCTCGCCGGTCAGACACTCGAGCGCGGGGCCGATCGCCGGCCCCCGGCCGTGGTGAGCGACGCTACCCTGAACGTCGCGCGCGCTGGGGCCCGTGCCATCGCCGATCGTGCGGGCGTGCGCCGAATCGCGGTGGGCGACGTGCCCGCACTGAATGCGCCTGGGCGCACCGTCTATCGCTTCGACGTGCGTACGCCGGAAGACTACGCAGCCGGGCACTTGCCCGACTTCGCCAGTGCGCCGGGAGGGCAACTGGTGCAGGAGACCGATCATCATGCGCCGGTGCGTGGCGCGTGGATCGTGCTCGCGGACGACAACGGCGTGCGTGCCGACATGACCGGTTCGTGGCTCCCCCCGATGGGGTGGGCCGGCT
>NZ_KB290557.1:7750-34468 GCF_000282835.1 Pandoraea sp. B-6
GGCTGGACCGTCTACGTCGTCGAGCCGCATGGCGACGAGGCGCGCAGTGCCCAGGGCGGATGGCCGTTGCATACGCCGAGCGCGGCCGATGTCGAGACCGTCTCGCCGGCGGTGCTCGCGCGCTGGCTTGACGAGTCAGCGCCTGGCCAGATCGTGGTGCTCGACGTCACCTCGGGCGTCAACTACGTCAAACGCCACATTCCGGGGGCGTGGTTCGTCATTCGCGCGCGCCTGGCCGAGGCCTTGCGGGAGATCGGCCCTGCGCAGCGGTACGTGCTCACTTGCGGCTCCAGCTTGCTTGCGCGCTTTGCGGCGGCCGATTTGCGGCGTCTGACCGATGCCGAAATCGTGGTGCTCGACGGTGGCACGCAGGCGTGGATCCAGGCTGGGCTGCCGCTCGAATCGGGACCGACGCGGCTGGCGAGCCCGCGCGACGATCGCTATCGTCGTCCGTACGAGGGCACGGACAATGCTGCCGAGGCGATGCAGGCGTACCTCGATTGGGAGTATGGGCTCGTCGACCAGTTGCATCGCGATGGAACGCACCATTTCCGGGTGGTGTGAGCGAGTCAAAGGGACGCCCGGTGGTGCAGGGCGGAGGGAGCGTTGCGTTGCCGTCAATCGGGGGCAGACGTGGCATACTCCCCACCTTCTGACGCCGCCGCCTGACGCCACGATGTGAACCCGATTCACGCGCGGGCGAACCGGTGCCGACTCGCTTTCGAACCCATCATGCCATTGCAGCGCTTCATTGCCCGCCGACTGGGCGCTCTCACCGAACCGAGCACCCGCATTCCTTATGCCTGGGTGTACCACGAGCCCGACGTATTCCTGCAGCGCACGTCATCGTTGAGCGTTGCCAAAAAATACCTGCATCGTCGCTTGCGTCTTGCGTTGAGCGGGCAGTCGAGCCGAGAGGTGCGTCGGGTGTCGCCGGGTGCGCGCGTGCTGTGGATCTATGGGGGCAAGGCATCGGTCGGTGATGCGGTGATGGATATGTCGGGCCGTGCGTTGTTGCGTGGGCGCGAGGGTCCGGTCGATTTGTTGATTACGCCGGGCTTGAAGGGCGTGTTCGAGGGCGACGATATTTTCCGTCACGTGTACGACGATCCGGCGAGTGTGAAGCCGGGCGATTACGACGTCATTGTATTGCAGGAGTTCAACTATCCGACGCTGCGGCTGAAGCGGAAATATTTCCCGTCGCTGCCGTTTGCGTGTTTGTTCCGATTCTTTCACGGGCCGGACCGGAACCAGACCCAGTTCAGCCTTGCGGCGGTCAACGACGTCTTTTCGCTGGGGTTGGCGTCCGACGACTTGTTCGCGCGCGCCAAGCCTTACTTGCGGCAGGAAACGGCGCTGCCGGCGTCGGTCGTGGGGCAAGTATTGCCGGGGGCGTTCCTGGTGTTGGCGATGGGGGGTGTCGAGCCGCGCCGGACGTATGCGCATTGGCGGGAATTCCTTCAGGCGTATGACATTGCGTACCAGCCGGGGATGCCGGATGGCGTAGTGTTGCTGGGGTCGGGCAATGGTGTGGATGCGGCAAACGCGTTAATGGAGGCGAAATTTGTCCATCTGACGCTGACATCTTTCGTGGGTCAGTTGACGTTGCGCGAAGCGAAGCGGGTGATTGCGAACGCGGCGTTATTCGTGGGTGCCGATGGTGGGTTGATGCATGTGGCGCACACGACGTTGACGCCGAGCGTCACGTTGTTTGCGAAGGCGGAGCCGCCGTATCTCAGGCTCACACCGGGATGTCAGTCGACGCCGTTGCAGGCCGATTCGGATGTGAGTGCGGTGGATGCAGCCGAGTTGGCGGAAACGGTGGTGTCGACGCTGGCGAGCATGCCGACGAGGTGAGGGATGGCGGGGAGGGGGGATGGGAAGAGACGGATCGGGGCCCCTTTCTGCAGCGAGTTGGGTTTATGTCTGAGAGGCGGAAAGGGGCCCCGGTCCGTCGTTGAAGCACTGAAGGGGTACGAAGCAGAGGTACGAAGCAGGGGGCCGCATCAGCGACCACAATCGGCGTCATGCAACACCGAGCAGGCGCCCGATCAAAGCGCCGCGCTATAAATGGCAAATGCATCGGCCTGGGTCACTTCGCGCGGGTTATTCACGAGAAGTCGGGTTTGCAGCATCGCGTCGCTGGCCAGACGGGCGATGTCGGTTTGTTTCACGCCGACTTCGCGCAGCGTGCGGGGGATGGCGGTGTCGACGATCAGCGATTCGATGTGTCGGATGAGGGCATCGGTCTTGGCTTCGTCGCTGCCTGAGGCCTTGGCGGGCAGAATCACATCGGCCAGTTCCGCGTAGTGCTGGCTGGCGGCGGGGGCATTGAAGCGCATGACGTGAGAGAGCACGAGCGCGTTCGAGAGGCCATGTGCAACGTGAAAGATGCCACCGATCGGATAGGCCAGGGCGTGAACGGCGGCGACCGGCGAATTGGCGAACGCTTGTCCGGCGAACATCGCGCCAACCAGCATGGCTTCGCGAGCGGCGCGATCGTTGCCGTCGTGACAGGCGCTCAGCAGATTGCGCGAGAGTAACGCCAACGCTTTCACGGCGAGCGTGTCCGAGATTGGATTCTTCAAATGGGCGGACGTATAAGCTTCGATCGCGTGCACCATCGCGTCGATGCCTGTGGCGGCCGTGGCCGCGCGGGGTAGACCGAGCGTGAGTTCCGCGTCCAGAATCGCCAGATCCGCAAAAAGCTGCGGGGAGACAACCCCCATCTTCGTCGTCTCGCCTGTCGTCACGATCGACACGGCCGTCACTTCCGAGCCCGTACCGGCCGTCGTCGGCATCTGCACCAGCGGCAGGCGCGTGCCTGTCACCTTCTTGATGCCATACATCTCCTTGAGCGATTGCGCGCCAGGCAGCAGCACCGCAAGCAGCTTCGCCACATCCATCGACGAGCCGCCGCCCAACCCCAGCACGATCTCCGCGTCGGCAGCGCGAGCGCGTTGGGCCGCTTCCAGCACCACATGCTCCGGCGGGTCGGCGATCACATCGTCGATCACCGACACCTGCCAGCCATGCCTGGCGAGATCCGCCAGTGCCGGGGACAGCAAGCCGCTCTTGTGTAGAAAGCCGTCCGTCACCACACACAAACGCGTGCCCGTCGGATATTGCTCGCGCAGCAATGCCCCCAGACGACGCGCTGCGCCAAATTCCACAACGACGGTCGGAACCGTCTGGAAACGAAAAGCGTTCATGGCCGATATCCTCGTGAGACCTTCACTACCGCGTGCGCGACAAGCCTGCCGCGATCTATCCGGTCGATGCGGTTGACGTCGGCGGGCGCCGCGCCGCGCGCCACCGAACGATGCGAGCCTGAGCGTGAGCCTGATCCTGAACCTGATCTGTTACCCAGCCATCACAATTGCAGGCACAGGTACTTCATTTCGAGGTATTCCTCGATGCCATAACGCGACCCCTCGCGACCCACCCCCGATTGCTTGATGCCGCCGAACGGCGCCACCTCATTCGAGATCAGGCCGGTGTTCAGACCCACCATGCCGTACTCGAGCGCCTCCGCAGTGCGCCATGCCCGTGCGATGTCGCGCGTGTATAAATAAGCCGCGAGCCCGAACTCCGTATCGTTCGCAAAGGCGACGGCGTCCGCGTCGTGCGTGAAACGGAACAACGGCGCGACCGGACCGAAGATTTCCTCACGCGCCACGCGCATTTGCGAAGTGGCCTCCGCAATCACCGTCGGTGTGTAATAAGTGCCGCCCAGCGCGTGCGCGGTGCCGCCCACCAGCACGCGAGCGCCGCGCGACTTCGCGTCGTCCACCAGCGCCACGACCTTCTCGACCGCCTTGCCCTCGATCAGCGGGCCGACCACCACGCCGTCTTCCAGACCGTTGCCCACCTTCATGCCCGCAACGCGCTTGGCGAATTTTTCGGCGAAGGCGTCGTAAATGCCGTCCTGAATATAGAAGCGATTCGCACATACACAAGTCTGCCCGCCATTGCGGTACTTCGCCGCGATCGCGCCGTCAACGGCGGCGTCGAGGTCGGCATCGTCGAACACGATGAACGGCGCATTGCCCCCCAGCTCCAGCGACATGCGCTTGACCGTCGGCGCACACTGCGCCATCAGCAGTCGGCCCACCGCCGTGGACCCCGTGAACGACAACTTGCGCACCCCCGGATGCGACGTCAACACACCCCCCACCGCGCGTGCGTCGCCCGTTACCACCTGGAACACACCGCCCGGAATGCCGGCGCGGTGCGCCAGCTCGGCCAGGGCAAAGGCGGAGAGCGGCGTCAGTTCCGACGGCTTCACCACAATCGCGCAGCCCGCGGCCAACGCCGGGGCCACCTTCCGCGTAATCATCGCTGCCGGGAAATTCCACGGCGTGATCGCCGCGCACACGCCGACCGGTTGCTTGAGCGTGACCAGACGCTTGTCCGAGGCGGGCGTGGCGAGCACGTCGCCATCCACACGCTTGGCTTCTTCCGCAAACCACTCGATGAAACTCGCCGCATAGGCGATCTCGCCACGCGCCTCCGCCAGCGGCTTGCCCTGCTCGCGCGTCATCAGATACGCCAGGTCGTCCGTGTTGGCGACCATCAGATCGAACCAGCGGCGCAAGACCGCCGCACGTTCCTTGCCAGTGCGCGCGGCCCACGGCTTTTGCGCAGCTTCCGCGGCCGCGACGGCCCGCGTCGTCTCCGCCGCGCCGAGTTCCGGCACTTTGGCCAGGACTTCACCGGTGGCCGGGTCCAGTACGTCGAGCGTCTTGCCGCTGTCGGACGCAATCCATTGGCCATCGACCCAGGCGAGTGTCTTGAAGAGGGAGGTGTCTTTAAGTTGCATGGCAGTTGGCCGGGCTCGCCGGCAGTTCCGGTTGGGGAAACGACGCACGGCAGTGTCTCGAATTGCCGCTTGCTGTTCCATCTATTGAACGATATTCTATGTATTGAACCTCATTCTACGTAGCGAACGTTTTCCGTGCAACTCAGGGTTTTCCGAAGGCGGCATTCCCATCACTTGCCCGTACCCTACGGGCGGCGTAGCCCGCCCCGATCCATTTTGACCCTTCTGAAGCCGATTTCCGATTCATGCCCAAGCGCAAACTTGATATCCCCGCCAACGATGCCCGCGACGGCGAACCGCTCAAGACCACCGCGCCCGCTGTGGTGCGCGCCGTACGCATCCTCGATGTGATTGCGGCGGCGGCCGAGCCGATCGCGCTGGCCGATCTAGCGAGGGAGACGGGCGTGCCCAAGAGCACACTGCACGGCCTGTGCGACACGCTGGTCAAGTTGCGGCTCGTGAAGCGCCACGCCAATGGCGGCATGACGATGGGCTCGTACGTGATGGGATGGGCGAATGCGTTCCTGTCGCAGACCCACGTCACCGAAGAATTCCGCGCGGTTTGGGAGGCGTCGTCCGCCTTCGAGCAGGAGACCGTCACGCTGTCTGTGCTCGATGGCACCGACGTGATCTATCTCGCCTGTCACAACGGCAATCGGCCGCTCGGCGTGACCTTCCGCATCGGCATGCGGTTGCCCGCGCCCTACACGGCGACCGGCAAGGCCATGCTCTCGACGCTGCCGGCGGATGAGGCCGCCGATCTGCTCGCCGGTGCCTGGCCCGCGCCGCTCACGCGTGCCAGCGTGGCGACGTATGCGGCGTTGGCCGAAGAGATGGCGCAGGCGCGTCGCGATGGCTACTCGATCGACAACGGGCAGATGCGCGAAGGCATGATCTGCTTCGGCGCACCGGTATTCGATGCGAGCGGTGAGCGCGCCGTCGCGGGGCTCGCCGTCAGTTTCGTCACGAACGACATCGACCTGGCAACGGGCCGGCGCCTCGGGCGCCAGATTCGCGAACTGGCCGATCAGTTGTCGGTACGGCTTGGAGCGTCGGCGCGACGCTGAGACATTGCGCCGGTATGGTGCTAACGGTCCTGCGTCCTGCCGCGTTGCTGTCGGATCGGTTGGGAATCCCATTGGGGATCGATTCCGGAGTGATCCTGGATTGATTTCGAAGTAATTTGAGACCAACTTCCGACGTCACCGGACAAAGAGGCTCGTTTTTCCTTCGGACTTATCCCAAATTCGGCGGCAAAAAAGGCGCGAGTTTGCGCAGGGATCTCGTTGATTTGTGGCGTGGCGAGCCCGTCCAGGGCGCAGGGTTACCGGATCGCCTCGATCCGGAAGGGAGCACGGCCCGACCTGCCGTCAGCGGCGTGCCATCTTCCTGTCAGGTACGTGATGACTGGCCGACAGCGTGGCGTCGCCGTTCGATTGTTATCGTTGGCGGAACAGTCATGTTCGATTCTGCCGGCTATTCCCCTAGGGTTTTCACTGGCATCATTTGGCCTTGACCGATGTCCAGACAAGCCAGCGGAAGCGCGGGGAAGCGCGATCCGGGCGGTGCCATGGGGCGGACATCCATTCGGGAAGCACTACGCCATGTCCAATATCGCAATCGTCTATTACTCGCAAGGCGGCGCGACCGCCATGATTGCGCATTCCGTCGCCCAAGGGGTCAACGACGCCGGTGCGCATGCGCAATTGCTCAGCATCGAGCCGCATCAATTCATCGACGGGCAGTGGCACGACGAGGCCATGCTCATGCGTCTGGCTTCGGCAGACGCCATTATTTTCGGCGCCCCGGCTTTCAAGGGCGGCATCGCCGCGCCGTTCAAGGCGTTTGCCGATGCGACGACCGGCATGTGGCGCCTGCTCGGCTGGCGCAATAAAGTGGCTGGCGGGTTTTCGTTCAGCTATCGTCCCGGCGACGACAAGCGCGACACGCTGGACTACTTCGCGGCGCTCGCCGCGCAGCAGGGCATGTTGTGGGCCGATGCCGACGACGCCGAGATTGCGCCGCGCGCGAGCGCATCCCTGCAACCGCTCGCCAGTTTTCCGGCCGTCACGGCACCCGGAGGGGATGTCGATGCCGCCTACGCGCTCGACCCGGTGGACGTGATCGCCGGCAAGCAATACGGTCGTCATGTCGCGGCGCTCGTCGCGCGTCTGGCCGGCGAGGTGCTCGAGTCACCGGCCGTGCTGGCACGTCGCGCACGCGAAGCGGCCGAGCGCCGGCTGTGATCGGAATCGGCAGCGTCTGAGCGCTGTCGATGCGTGTCAGACGGTCGCTCGAATTCAGTTGCTCGGCGCGCCTTGCGCCGGTTCGGCGTGGATTTGCAACACGGCGTCGCGTTTGGCGAGCAAATGCTTGCGCAGGATGTCGCCGAGGCGTTTGCCGTCGTGCTTTTCCAGCGCGTCGATCATCTGCTCGTGCTCGGCAATGGCGCGATCCCATTTGTCCGCGTGGAAGTTCGAGCGAAAACGCAGCGCCATCAACCGGCGGTTGATCGCGACATAGGTCTGGCGCAACGCCCCGTTGCGCGCGGCTTCATTGATGCGATCGTGAATCGCCTGATTGCGTGCGTAATAGCCCGGCAAATCCTGCTGCGCGCGGCACGCGAGCATCGCATAGTGCAGCGCCTTGATTTCGGCCAGCTCGACCGGCGTCATCCGTTCGGCGGCCAACTCGCCTGAAAACGCTTCGAGCGCGCTCATCAGCTCGAACATCTCCCGGATTTCTTTCTCCGTCATGCGGGCAACACTTGCCCCGCGATTCGGCGCAATCTCGATCAGTCCCTCGGCGGCCAGCACTTTGAAGGCCTCGCGCAGCGGCGTGCGCGAGATGCCTAGCGTCTCGCACAACTCCCGTTCATTGAGTTTCACGCCCGGCGATAGCACGCCCTCGATGATGAGCTTGCGCAGGTGCTCGACGACCGTGTCGTGCAAGCGCAGGCGCTCCACTCGGGGAATGTCTGGGGCGGCAATCGTCGATGTGTTTTCCATGCTTTGCATTCAAAATCCGTAAATCTCTATGGTCGTGATTGTAACGTATGGCGCGACGCGCTCGTGTCTCTAGGGTAAACGACTGTATTAAAACGGCTTCCTGCCTCTTGCGAAAGTAGCGTGCTCTGCTAAAGTATTTTGCATGCAAAATTCAAAAGAGAATTTTCAAGAGGAGAAAGACGTTCATGCTGAAGCTTGATTTTCATCCCTCGGGCCGCCATTTCCTGCAAATTCCAGGCCCCAGCCCGGTGCCCGATCGCATTCTGCGCGCCATGAGTTACCCGACGATCGATCATCGCGGCCCGGAATTCGGCGCGCTCGGCCGCAAGGTGCTCGCCGACATCAAGAAGATTTTCAAGACCGAGCAGCCCGTGGTGATCTACCCGGCATCGGGCACCGGTGCGTGGGAGGCGGCGCTGTCGAACACGCTCTCGCCGGGGGATTCTGTGCTGATGTTCGAGACGGGGCATTTCTCCACGTTGTGGGAGAAGATGGCCGAGAGTCTCGGCCTGAAGCCCGAGTTCATCGGCCTGCCGGGGACCGACGGCTGGCGCCGCGGGGTGCAGCCCGACATGATCGAAGCGCGTCTGCGCGCCGACACCGGGCACGCGCTCAAGGCCGTGTGCGTGGTGCATAACGAAACCTCGACGGGCGTCACGTCCGACATCGCGGCCGTGCGCCGTGCCATCGACGCGGCCGGACATCCCGCGCTGTTGCTCGTCGACACGATTTCGGGCCTGGGCTCGGCCGATTACCGTCATGACGAATGGGGCGTGGACGTCACCGTCTCGGGCTCGCAAAAGGGACTGATGCTGCCGCCGGGCATCAGCTTCAACGCGGTCTCGACCAAGGCGCTCGACGCCGGTCTCCACGCAAAACTGCCGCGCGCGTTCTGGGGCTGGCAAGACATCATCGAAGCGAACAAGAACGGCTACTGGCCGTACACGCCGAACACGAACCTGCTGTACGGCCTGTCCGAAGCGCTCGACATGATCTTCGAGGAAGGGCTGGACAACGTGTTCGCGCGCCACCAACGCCTGGCCGAAGCCACGCGCCGCGCGGTGCGCGCGTGGGGGCTGGAGATTCAGTGTCAGGACCCGTCGGTCTACAGCCCGGTGCTCACCGGCGTGGTCATGCCGCAAGGCGTGGACGCCGACGACGTGCGCAAGCGGATCTACGAACGTTTCGACATGTCGCTGGGGCAGGCGCTGGGCAAGATTCGCGGCACGATGTTCCGCATCGGGCATCTGGGCGACTGCAACGACCTCACGCTGATGGCAACGCTTTCGGGGTGCGAAATGGGGCTGCGGATGTCCGGCGTGAAACTCGCCGGGTCAGGCGTGGTTGCCGCAATGGACTACCTGGCGCAAGCGCGGGACACGCCGTCGCTCAAGGTGGCCGCCTGAGGCGTCGTCGTCGCAGGGACTGGGCGATGGGGGGCCGCCACCGTCTGGGGCGCCCCTGCAGTGAACGCTTGATCTGTCATTCAGACGGCACGGGGCCACACCGTAGAAGGGCCCCGGCCGCCGCAACACCTTTTGCGCCGCCGGCATGTTGCCGGCGCGCTTCACAGGCTGTTTCAGGAGACATGCAATGAAGCTTTTCAGAGCGACCCGGGTCGTGCTGGTGATGCTATGCGTCATGTATTTCATCACCTATCTCGATCGCGTCAACGTCAGCACGGCCGCGGCCGGCTTCGGCAAGGAATTCAATCTCAACAAGACGGAAATCGGTCTCGTCTTCTCGGCATTTGCCTACCCCTACCTGGTCTTTCAAATCATTGGTGGCTGGGTGAGCGATCGCTTCGGAGCGAAGCGTACGCTGCTCGTGTGCGGTGCGTTGTGGGCGGTCGCGACGATCCTCACCGGCATGGCGGGTGGTCTCGTCACGCTGTTACTCGCGCGCCTGCTGCTCGGCCTTGGCGAGGGCGCCACGTTCCCGGCCGCCACGTCGGCCATGTCGCGCTGGGTCGCCAAGGAGAAGCGCGGCTTTGCGCAGGGCATCACGCACGCGGCTTCGCGCATCGGTAACGCCGTGGCGCCCGCCGTCGTCGTGTTCATCATGGCCACGCATGGCTGGCGTGAATCGTTCTATCTGTGCGGGATCGTGAGCCTGGTCTGGGTCGCGGTGTGGGGGCTCACGTTTACCGAGCGCCCGCAGGATCATCCGCGCATCACGACCGAAGAACTCGCCCTGTTGCCGCCGGTGAAAGCCAAGCGCGCGTCGTTGCCGTGGGGACCGCTCTTCAAGCGCATGATGCCGGTCACCATCGTGTACTTCTGCTACGGCTGGACGCTTTGGCTCTTCCTGTCGTGGATTCCCCAATACTTCCTGCACAGCTACGACCTCAATCTGAAGAAGTCGGCGCTGTTCGCCTCGAGTGTGTTCTTCGCCGGTGTGCTCGGCGATACGTTGGGCGGTATCGTGACCGACAAACTGTACGAGCGCACCGGCAGCCTGAAGCGCGCACGTAGCTGGATGGTGTCGATCTGCATGCTGCTCACGCTGCTCTCGCTCGTGCCGATGCTGTTCACGCACCAACTGTATGTGTCGGTGGCATGCCTGGCGTTCGGCTTCTTCTTCGCCGAGATGACGATCGGGCCGATGTGGTCGATTCCGATGGATATCGCGCCGGAACACTCGGGCACGGCCAGCGGCATGATGAACACCGGGTCGGCACTGGCTGCGATTCTCTCTCCGGTGATCTCGGGGTATCTCATCGATCGCACGGGCAACTGGGAATTGCCGTTCGTCGGCAGCATGATGCTCATGGCCCTCGGTGTCGTGCTGGCCTTCCGCATGCAGCCCGAGAGCAAATTCTCCCTCGACGGCGATGCCGCCGCAGCGAGCAACACCCGTCAGGCCGTCTGACTTGCGCATAACCCCTGCCGGACCGGCGTCACGCCTGCCCGGCAGGATCGTCTCGCCCCGATTTGCCCTGGGTCCGTCTCGTCCAACACCCGCAACGTCATGAATTCCCAATCGAACTCTCGCGCGAACGCGCATCCGAATCTCGTCGGCCAGCCCGTGCCTCTGATGCCAATGCAGCGCGGCGGCGTTGCGCTCACGCCGTTGCAGGACCGTCTGCGTCGCGAGCTGCGCGGCGATGTGTGCTTCGATCGCGCGAGCCGTGGCCGCTACGCGACCGACGCGTCGATCTATCAAATTTTTCCGATCGGCGTGGTGGTGCCGCGCGATCAGGACGATCTGATCCTCGCCCTCGATATCGCGCGCGACCTGCGCGTACCGGTGCTCGCACGCGGCGCGGGCACGAGCCAGTGCGGCCAGACCATCGGCGAGGCGCTTGTCATCGACAACAGCAAGTGGCTGGGCCGCGTGGTAGCGTTCGACGCCGTGGCGCGCACGGTCACCGTCGAGCCGGGCATCGTGCTCGATCACCTGAATGCGTGGCTCAAGCCGCACGGCCTGTGGTTCCCGGTGGACGTGTCGACGGCCGCGCAATGCACCGTCGGCGGTATGACGGGCAACAACTCGTGCGGCTCGCGCTCCCTCGAGTACGGCAACATGGTGCACAACGTGCTGAGCATCGATGCCGTGCTGGCCGACGGCGCGCAACTGCATTTCGGCGCGCTCCATTCGCCGCCCACCGACGCCCGCACGCAGGCGATTCTCGCGAGCGTGCACGCCATTGCCATGCGCGAGCGCGAGGAATTGCGCGAGCGTGTGCCGCGCGTGCTGCGGCGTGTCGCGGGCTACAACCTCGATCTGTTCGACTGCCTCAACCCGCGCGCCTATACGGACGACGGCGTCGCCAACCTGTCGCATCTGCTGGTCGGCTCGGAAGGCACGCTGGCGTACAGCCGCCAGATCACGCTCAAGCTCGTGCCGCTGCCGGTGCACAAGACGCTGGGCGTGGTGAACTTCCCCACGTTCTATCAGGCGATGGATCTCACACAGCACATCGTCAAGCTGGGGCCGGTGGCGGTGGAACTGGTCGACCGCACGATGATCGACCTGGCGATGGACAACCCCGCGTTCTGTCCCGTGATCGAGACGGCGCTCGTCGGCGATCCGCAAGCGATTCTGCTGGTGGAATTCGCGGGAGACGACGCCGGCGCGCTTCGCGCCAGGCTCGACGATCTCGCCACGCTCATGGCGGATCTCGGGTTGCCGGGCGTCGTGGTGAAGATGCCCGACGCGGGGCCGCAGAAAGCGCTCTGGGAAGTGCGCAAAGCGGGCCTGAACATCATGATGAGCATGAAGGGCGATGGCAAGCCGGTGTCGTTCATCGAAGATTGCGCGGTGCCGCTGGAACACCTTGCCGAATATACGCGGCGTCTGACCGAAGTGTTCCATCGTAACGGCACCGAGGGCACATGGTATGCGCATGCGAGCGTGGGCACGCTGCACGTGCGGCCGATCCTGGACATGCGTCGCGACGGCGCCGTGAAGATGCGTGCTATCGCCGAGGAGGCGGCGGCGCTCGTGCGCGAATACAAGGGCGCCTATTCAGGCGAGCACGGCGACGGGCTGTGCCGCGGCGAGTGGGTGGCGTGGCAATATGGTCCGCGGCTGAACGCGGCGTTCGGCGAGATCAAGCAACTGTTCGATCCGGACAATCGCTTCAACCCGGACAAGATGGTTCGTCCACCGAAGATGGACGCGCGCGAGTTGTTTCGCTTCGCACCCGGCTACGCCGCCCAACCGATCGCGCCCGCGCTCGACTGGACGGCGTGGAACGTACAGCGCAACGCGCTGACCGGCGAGCAGACGGCGCCCGACACCGGCACCGATGCCACACACGGACTCGCGTCGGCCGTCGAGATGTGCAACAACAACGGGCACTGTCGCAAGTTCGACGCGGGCACGATGTGTCCGAGCTACCGCGTCACGCGCGATGAACAGCACGTCACGCGCGGACGTGCGAATACATTGCGTCTGGCCGTGTCGGGGCAATTGGGCGAGGCGGGGCTCGCCAGCGACGACGTCAAGGCGGCGCTCGATCTGTGCGTGTCGTGCAAGGGCTGCAAGCGCGATTGCCCGACAGGCATCGACATGGCGCGCTTCAAGATCGAGGCGCGTCACGCGCGGGCCAAGCGTCACGGCGTGTCGCTGCGCGACAAGTTGATCGCCTATCTTCCGCGCTACGCCCCATGGGCCAGCCGCGTGGGCGGTCTGCTTGATGCGGCGCAGCGGCTGCCGGGCAGCAACGTGGCGAAGCGCTGGCTCGGCCTGGCGCCGGAGCGCTCGCTGCCGGCGCTGAAGGCTTCGTTCCTGGACCATCAGGTGCCACTGGCGGACCCGAGCGCGGGAGATTCGGCGGGGCTGCGCCAGGTGCTGCTGTTCGTCGACACGTTCAACAATTACATGGAGCCGGAGAACGCGCGCGCCGCGAAGCGCGTGCTCGAAGCCGCCGGGTATACCGTTCACGTGAATCGGCGGGCGGGCGAGCGGCCGTTGTGCTGCGGTCGCACGTTCCTCGCGGCGGGGCTCGTGGATGAGGCGAAGGCGGAGGCGCGGCGCCTGCTCGACGCGCTGATGCCGTTCGTCGAGCGCGGCGTGCCGATCGTGGGCCTGGAGCCGTCGTGCCTGCTGTCGCTGCGCGACGAGGTGCTGAGCTACGGTTTTGGCGATGCGGCCCGCAAGTTGGCCGACAACGCGTTTCTCTTTGAGGAATTTCTGGTTCGTGAGAAGACGGCGGGGCGCTTCGACGTCGCCTGGCGCGCGCTGCCCGACGGTGTGGGCGAAGCCCTGGTGCACGGGCACTGCCATCAGAAGGCGTTCGACGCGTTCTCGCCCGTCACGGCGGTGCTTGGATGGGTGCCGGGGCTGAAGGTATCATCGATCGAATCGTCATGCTGCGGCATGGCGGGCAGTTTCGGATACGAGGCCGAGCACTATGACACGTCGCGAGCGATGTCCGAATTGACGCTATTGCCCGCGGTCAGACAGCGCGGCGAGAATGCCATTGTGGTTGCCGACGGCACCAGTTGCCGGCATCAGATCCACGATGGCGCGCAGACGCAAGCGCTTCATGTGGCATGTGTGCTGGACCGCGCGCTGCCCGCGTGAATGCCGTTTTTTTGCAAATGCCTTTCAAAGGATTGTGATGCCCGATTCGGACAATACGGCTTCGGCCTCTTCGGCCTCTTCGGCCTCTTCGGACTCTTCGAGCGCCTCCTCCGGGCGTCTTGCGGTGCCGCCGGTCGCCCGTGTGGGAGATTCGCTTGCCCAGGTGGCCACGCCGTCCTTGCTGCTCGATCTCGACGCCTTCGACGCGAACGTCGCGCGCATGGCGAGCGCGGCCGCCGCGCGCGGGGTGGCGGTGCGTCCGCATGCCAAGGCGCACAAGTGCGCCACGATCGCCCAGGCGCAGATGGCGGCGGGCGCGGTGGGCATCTGCTGTCAGAAGCTCACCGAGGCGATTCCGTTCGTCAACGCGGGCATCGGCAGCATCCACATCAGCAACGAGTTCGTTGGCGAAGCCCGTGTGGCGCTGGCCGTGGCGATGGCCGCGCGCGTGACGCTGTCCGTGTGCGTGGACGACGTGCGTCAGGTGGCGCCGCTCGGCAAGGCGGCACAGCGCGCCGGTGTGCGCATCGCGGTGTTGCCCGAGGTCGATGTGGGGCAGGGGCGTTGCGGTGTCGATTCGACGCAGGCGGTGGGCAAGCTGATCGACGCGATCGATCATTACGAAGGGCTGCGCTTCGGCGGGTTGCAGGCGTATCACGGCAGTGCGCAGCATGTCGATGGCTGGCTCGCGCGACGCGACACGGCACGGCTTGCCGCCGATCGTGCGGCGGACTATGTGCGCTTTCTGGAGGCGCGCGGCATCATCTGTCCTGTGGTGACCGGCGGCGGGACCGGCACGGCCGAGTTCGACATCGAGAGCGGCGTTTATACGGAGGTTCAGCCTGGCTCGTATGTGTTTATCGACGGTCATTATGGCTCGCTGGAATGGCGCGGCGACTGGCGCTTTCGTCATGGGCTCTTTCTCGCGTCGACGGTCATGAGCACGGCGCGCGCGGGCATCATCGTTTGCGACGCGGGACTCAAGAGTGTGGCGACCGATTCCGGGTTGCCTCGCTTCTGGTCGTCGCAACAGGCGGGCCAGCCGCAATATCGCACGGCGTCGGACGAGCATGGCGTGCTCGAACTGGCGTCGCCCGACGAGGACGGCGTTCCCTGGCTCGGCGAGCCGATCCTGCTTGTGCCGGGACATTGCGATCCGACGGTCAATCTCTACGACCGATACGTCGCGGTGCGACACGGACGAGTCGAAGGGCTATGGCCTATCGAGGCGCGCGGACTCAGTCAGTGAGCGCGAGCGCGGCATGGCCGATCGGGATGGACGCCGATACGTCGCGTCCGCGCCAAATATTTTGGGGTGGGGGCTTCCCAACCTTCGAAAACCGCGCTATAGTCTCACTTCTTCGCCGTACGGGGGTATAGCTCAGCTGGGAGAGCGCTTGCATGGCATGCAAGAGGTCAGCGGTTCGATCCCGCTTACCTCCACCAAAACGGAAGACTTTATGTCCCCTTCGTCTAGAGGCCTAGGACATCACCCTTTCACGGTCAGTACAGGGGTTCGAATCCCCTAGGGGACGCCAGATTTACCGGCGTGACTCTCGGAGCTTTCCGAAAGAACGACGCTCAATCGGTTGTCGACAAACGCGCTTGGCTTCATCGCCAAGCGCGTTTTGTTTTTCTGCGGTGGATTGCGCGTGCATCCACGGCATGCGATGCGGCAATCGCAATCGCAGACGCGAACGCACGCAATGGCCGTCGCGCTTAACGCACCGGCGAACTCGCCCGCTTCCCCACCACCGTTTTCCACGGGCGCACGCGCCACGACTTCACCAGTCCATGGGCTACGTAGGGATCGGCGTTCGCAAACGCTTCCGCCGCAGCCGGCGAGTCGCCTTCGAAGAGTAGGGCGGCCGTGTCGACGGGGGATTCCAGGGCGCCGGCCAGGAGCAGTTCGCCACGTTCGGCCGCTTGCCATGCGAGCGCCAGATGCGCGTCGCGGTACTGACCTCGCCGTTCGAGATAATCGTCGACGAGGTCGTAGGTGAGCAGGTAATGCATGGTCATGCCTCCGTTGAGTTCGCTGCCGTACCGCGTTCATTATCCGCAAAACGCCGACGGCAGGGCAGAGGGCTACGCGTGACGCACCGCTACCCCGTAAGTGCTCACTATGCGTTGGTCCTGCTCCCTCGCGGAAAACGCTTCCCACATCAAGCCGTTGCAATCGGTGCTGCTCGAGTATTCCGGGGCGGCGTCGTCCTCGAAGCCGACGTGTCGCAGTTCTCCGGCGCGTGACGGCGATTGATTGATCGAGAAGTTCAGCAGATCGGTGCGCCACATGGCGTACGCACCCGACACGACAGCCGTTGGCGGCTGACCGAGACGGACCGAATAGTCCTGGATGGACTCGTCGAGATCGCGCACGGCGAGTGCGATGTGGAAGCGCTTCATAGGGTCTCCTGACGGTGAGCATAGCGATGCATCGACGCGGGGCAGTGTGAGTGCCCGCTCGCGTGGCAAGCGGAGCGTCGATGAAGCCCATCATAGAGCGCGTTGGAAGGCCCAGCCAGACGAGCCGCTATCCCGGTATTCAACGTAATGGGGTATGTCGCCGCTCCCGATAGAGCGCCCGACGACAACGCCGGGCGTTACGTGAGCGGGCGCTTACTGGGGCCGCTGGAAATCGTTCTCGATCCACGCGCGGGCGCTGTGGCGCGAGAGCTTGAACGTAGGCGGCACCTTGACCGACGCGACGGTTTCGCCGAAACGGTCGACAGCGCTCAGCACAGCGTGGGGGTCGTAGTCGTCGGGCACGATGTCGAGCGTGACGTCGATGTCGCCGTCGGGGCCGTCGACGCTCACGCGCTTGTGCAACTGGGCGCGCAACTGCTGTTCGTGACGGCGCAGCACTTCGTCGGCCGTTTTCACCAGCGTGTGGAAAGCGCCAACATCGAGCGGCTTCGGATTCTTCTTGTCACGCCCCATGGTCCAGGGACCGACGAGCGCCGGCTCGGATTCGCCGTCCTTGTACATGGCGACCGCCCAGCCGTCGTCGTCCTCGTTCTTGACGACCTTGGCCGTCCATCCGTCGTCGCGCCAAAGGCGGGCGTCGTGGATGGCATCGCCGCTATCGGCGGAGTTCTCGGTCGGAAGAAGGTTGGCGGGGGTGGCAGTCACTGGCGAAGATCGGTGCGTGGGGATGGGCGGATGATGGTGCGAGGCGCGTCGAAGCGCACGGCTGAAGGATGCGATTTTACCGCGTCCGGCCAAAGCGCGGACGCATTCGCTGCGCTGCGTAGGCAAACGCGTGATGCCAGCGTCAACCGCTCACTCGTTGGCGATCGCCAGCGCCACGAGCAGCAGCACTGGCAGCACCACGCACCAGAACCCCGTGCCGTGATACGCGAAGCCGCCGAAAACGGCCCCGACAGCGAACGCCGCCAAGGCGGGAATCATCTTGCGCAGACGCGCTCGCACGGCGTTGTCGTCGCTGCAATGACCGCTCGCCAACTCGACGATATCGATCACGATTTGCGTAGTGTTGCCGGTCATGATCGTGGTGGGGGCCAGATCGGCGAGCACCAGGCGCCCGACGGCATTCTGGATCGCGAGGGCAGCCACGCCGAACATGCCCGACAGAATCGCCAGCGGCGCATCGGCCGAGATGATGGGTTGTGCCGCCATGCCAACGATCATGAAGCCGAGCAGCAGCAACGTTTGCACCACGAGCAGCCGCCGCAGCGGCCGTCGTTCCGTTCGCGAGAAGCGCTGCACCACGAGTTTCACCAGCGCGACGACGATGACGAACACGGGCAGTGCCAACAGTTTGGCCAGCACGCCGACATGGGTGCTCGCGACCAACTGCACGCCGATCATCACGAAGTTGCCGGTCACGTGCGCGGTGAACAGTCCGAACAACGCGATGAAGCCTACGACGTCGATATAGCCCGCCACGAAGGCGAGTGTCATGCCGATGGCCGTGGGTTTGGCAAAGTGGCTCACCCACGTGCGCGCAACGGTGGCGGCCTCGGTCGGCGTGGGGATGTGGCGGGGGGCACCCATGGCAGCTCCTCTGTCGACTTGCATGGCAGGTTTTGCGCATCCGGTTCGGCATGCGAGGCAAGCGCAGGCAGGCACGGTGTGCGAGTGAAGCATATCACCGCCGGATGCGGGACGATCGCGCGGTGACACCGCGCAGCGTCGATCCCGCAGGCGATCGCGTCACCGTTTCCGTGAGGCGTCGGCGTGCCCGGCGAGAATGTTTCGGGGCTGATAGCATGTCTTATCGCACGTTTCGAGTGCGCTCACCGTCATGCCAAACTTCGAGGAGCCTTCCGATGTCGATCTCTCTTTATCGCGCCACCGTCCCGGTCTATCTGCGTGGCCTGACCGTCATGGCCGACTACCTGCAGAAGGCGCGCGCGCATTGCGAAGCGAACGCGCTCGACCCGGCGACGATTCTCAAGGCGAAGCTCGCCCCCGATATGCTCGACTTCGTGGCGCAAGTGCAGCGCGTGAGCGACACGGCCAAGTTCGCGGTCGCGCGAATCACGGGCGTGGAGTCGCCGAAGTTCGACGACAACGAGACGACGTTCGACCAACTGCGCGATCGCGTCGCGAACACCGAGGCGTTCATCGCCGGTATTCTCGAAGATCGATTCGATGGGGCCGAGTCGCGACAGATCACCCTGAAGTTCAAGGACCATCAGACGACGATGGACGCGGTCGACTATCTGTTGAAGTTCGCATTGCCGAACTTCTATTTTCATGTCACGACCACGCACGACATTCTGCGCGCGCAAGGCGTGGCGGTCGGCAAGGCGGATTATCTCGGCCCGTACGAGACGCAGAAAATCTGACCGGCGCGTGCCGATTGGCAGCGCCGGCGGGAAACGCGCCGATGCGGGCTGACTAAAGCCGCCGCGTCAGCGCGTGGAGCCGGCACGATGCAAGCGCCTCTCGTGCATCAGGGAAGGGACGACGGCAGAGACGGCAGACGCGGTTCCATCATGGCGAGCACCGTGCGCGCGGCTTCGTCCGACGAGGCCGGATTCTGGCCCGTGACCAGCCGGCCGTCGCCGACCACATGCGATTGCCAGTTGTCGGCCTTCTCATACAACCCGCCCAGCCGTTTGAGTTCGTCTTCAACCAGGAACGGCACCACGTCGGTGAGACCGACGGCGGCCTCCTCCTCGTTGGTGAAGCCTGTGACGTGGCGCCCCCGTACGAGCGGCTCACCGTTCGCGCTGCGCACCTGACGCAGCACCCCCGGCGCATGGCAGACGAAGCCGATGGGCTTGCCGGCGCGCTCGAAAGCTTCGATCAGACGGATGGAGTTCGGGTCTTGCGCGAGATCCCATAGCGGGCCGTGGCCGCCGGGGTAAAAGACGGCGTCGTAGTCGGTGACCTTGACGTCGGCGAGCCGGAGGGTGTTCGCCAGCGCCTGCTGCGCGACCGAGTCTTCACGGAAGCGTCGCGTGGCATCGGTCTGGGCATCGGGCTCGTCGCTTTTCGGATCGAGCGGCGGCTGGCCGCCTGCGGGGGACGCCAGCGTGACCGCCAGTCCCTCGTCGATGAACACGTAGTACGGTGAGGCGAATTCTTCGAGCCAGAAACCGGTCTTCTTGCCCGTGTCGCCGAGGCGGTCGTGCGAGGTCAGCACCATCAGGATGTTCATGAATCGTCTCCTTGTCGAGTCGGCCATTCGGGCAATTCTACCCGTCATCGGGCACGCTCGCCCGCGACGGGCTCGCGCGCGTCTCTTGTGAGCAAAATTCGCAGAAAGCGGTGATCGAATTCGATTTGCGGAGCATCGGACGTCCGCTATGCTTGTGCGGATGCCGGCACCGCCCGCCGCCATTCAGCCCACGCAAGACCCTACGACCCGGCGGCGACTGCCGTCCTCAGGAGCAAGACATGCAATTGATCGGAATGCTCGATTCCCCCTACGTGCGCCGCACGGCGATTTGCCTGAAGTTGCTGGGCCTACCGTATGCGCATCACGCGCTCTCCGTGTTTCGAACGTTTGACGAGTTTGCCGAGATCAATCCGGTCGTGAAGGCCCCGACGCTCGTGACCGACGACGGCACGGTGCTCATGGACTCCACGCTGATCCTGCAATACCTGGAGACGCTGGTCGATCCGGCGCAGCGGCTTGTACCGAGCGATCCTGCCGAGCGTTTGCGCGCATTGCGCCTGACGGGCCTGGCCTTGGCGGCGTGCGAAAAGTCGGTGCAACTGGTGTACGAGCGCGAACTGCGTCCGAGCGAGAAGCGGCACGTCCCGTGGACCGATCGCGTGCGCAAACAGGTGCATGCAGCCTTTCACGCGCTGGAGGTCGAACTGGCGCAAGTGCCTATCGTGGCAACGCCGGACCGGATCGGCGAGCACGGCGTGACGATCGCCGTGGCATGGCGGTTCCATCACCTGTTGGTGCCGGAACTCGACTTCACGGCCGAGTTTCCGGAAGTCGCCAGCTTTTCCGTGCAGGCGGAAGCGCTCCCGGCGTTTCTCGAAACACCGCCGACCTGACCGACACGGCGGCGGCACACGCCTGGCGCCGGACGGCTTGCCGTCCGGCAGGCGGGGTCAGCTCTTGAGCCGGTAACCGGTCTTGAACATCCAGGCGACGATGCTCAGGAAGACGGCGAGGAAAACGAGCGTCATGCCCAGACTCACCCCGACGCTCACGTCCGCCAGCCCGTAGAAGCTCCAGCGAAAACCGCTGATGAGATACACAACCGGATTGAACAGCGTGACGGTACGCCAGAACGGCGGCAGGATGTGCGTCGAGTAGAAGCTACCGCCGAGAAAGGTGAGCGGCGTGATGATGAGCAGCGGCACGAGTTGCAGTTTCTCGAAGCCGTCGGCCCAGATGCCGATGATGAAACCGAGCAGGCTGAACGTCACGGCCGTGAGCACCAGGAACAACACCATCCATATCGGATGTTCGATGCGCAGCGGCACGAACAACGCGGCCGTGCCGAGCATGATCACCCCGAGCACGATCGACTTGGTGGCTGCCGCGCCCACGTAGGCAATCACGATCTCCATATACGACACCGGCGCGGAGAGGAGTTCGTAGATCGTGCCGGTGAAGCGCGGGAAATAGATGCCGAACGACGCGTTCGTGACGCTCTGCGTGAGCAGCGAGAGCATGATGAGGCCCGGCACGATGAACGCGCCGTAAGGCACGCCCTCGATTTCGGGAATGCGCGAGCCGATGGCCGCACCGAACACCACGAAGTACAGCGAGGTCGAGATGACCGGCGAGATGATGCTCTGCATCAGCGTGCGACGCGTGCGCGCCATCTCGAAGTTGTAGATCGCCCTGACGGCGTAGAAATTCATGGCGCGGCTCATCCTTCTTTCCTGTGCACGAGCGAGACGAAGATATCTTCGAGCGAGCTTTGCGTCGTATGCAGATCCTTCACCGAGATACCGGCGCGTTCCATGTCGCGCAGCAGGGTGGCGATGGACGTCTGCTCGATGTTGGCGTCATAGGTGAAGACGAGTTCGGTGCCGTTGGCGTCGAGCGTGAGGCCGTAGGCAGCCAGCGCCTCGGGCACGGCGCTGAGCGGCTCGGTCAGTTGCAACGTGAGTTGCTTGCTGCCCATGTGCCGCATCAGCTCGGTCTTCTCCTGCACGAGCGTGATCTGCCCGCCGGTGATGATGCCCACGCGATCGGCCATCTCCTCGGCTTCTTCGATGTAGTGCGTGGTGAGGATCACGGTCACACCGGTCTCGCGCAACGAGTTCACGAGACGCCACATGTCGCGACGCAACTCCACGTCGACCCCGGCGGTGGGCTCGTCGAGGAACAGCACGCGCGGCTCGTGCGAGAGCGCCTTGGCGATCAGCACGCGCCGCTTCATGCCGCCCGAGAGCTGCATGATGCGACTGTCCTTCTTTTCCCACAGCGAGAGCGAGCGCAGCACCTTTTCGATGTGCGCCGGATTTGCGGGCTTGCCGAACAGGCCGCGCGAGAACGAGACAGTGGCCCACACCGACTCGAACGAGTCCGTGGTCAGCTCCTGCGGAACCAGCCCGATGGCCTCACGCGCGGCACGGTAGTCCGTGACGATATCGTGACCGTCGACGGTGACCGTGCCCGAGGTCGGACGCACGATGCCGCAAATGGTGCTGATGAGGGTCGTTTTGCCGGCGCCGTTCGGGCCGAGCAGGGCGAAGATCTCGCCGCGCTGGATTTCCAGATTGATGTTCTTGAGCGCCTGGAAACCGGTCGCGTACGTCTTCGACAGATTCTGGATTGAGATCACGGATGGCATGGCGGCGACGATAGCACAGGCGTGAAGAACTTGTTGGGCACGCCGCGCGGGCGCAAAAAAGCGGGCAGCGGGGCCGTCGTCGGCGCCGATACCCGCCCACAGCAACGAAGCGAGCGGCCGGACAAGTGCCCGGCGCGCGCCGATACCTCAGCCCTTCGGCATTTCTTTCGGCACGATCACCATCCAGTTCATGCCGAAGCGGTCCTTGACCATGCCAAACGTCTTCGCGAAGAAGGTCTCGCCGAGCGGCATGTTGACCTCGCCGCCGTCGGCGAGCGCGTGGAAAGCCTTCTCGGCCGCGGCCACTTCAGCGAAGTCGACCGACAGCGAGAAGCCGTCGAACTTGGGCTTGCCGCTCACCATGCCGTCCGAGGCCATCACCATCGAATCGCCGAGGGTGAATTCGCCATGCATGATCTTGTTCTCACTTCCGGGCGGCAGCATCCCCGACGGGCACGGCTCAGGGCTCTCGCCGTAGCGCATGAGCATGCCGCGCTTCGCGCCCAGCACTTTCTCGTAGAACGCAATGGCTTCTTCGCAACGACCTTCAAAAAACAAATAGGAATGGACTTGCATGGAACGCTCCTCTCGATTCGGATAAAGGGGGGGGGGGCGTGGCGACACCCCGGCAGACAAGGATTACGGTGCGAACGTCATGGGTACCGACGCGTGCTCGTGCACCACGCGCCAGCGACCTTGCGTCTTGCGATAGCCCACGGTCGCGCGCACGGTGGCGCCGTGCGTCTGTCCGTCGGGGCCGGTGTTGCGAACCACATTCACACTGTGGCTGAACGCCAGATCGCCGGCGTGCACGAGATGCCACTGCGTGACTTCGAAATGGATTGGCCCGACCGTGTGGCCGAACCAACCCTCGAGCAGACGGCGATACGCCTCGGTGCCGCGATGCTCGATGGGCGGCATCACGTCGAACACGACGACGTCAGGGTCGTAATGATCGAGCAGTGTGCCGACCGACTTGCTGCGCACGGCGTCGAGCCATGCCGAATGAATCGCCCGAATGGCGGCTTCGTCGCCGTGTGCAGGATACGTCTCAACCATAGTGCCTCCTGATGTAAAGCGAGTGACTTCTGGTGGGGAACGGCAACGGCGACGATACGCCCCTGCCGCCCGGTACATCGAGACATGATGCACCGCAACTTGTCTTTGTGGACAGTGTACACAAACAATAGCAGACATAATGGACACTGTCCACAAGGGGTTGTAATGACTGAACAGGTAACAACGGCCGGCCCGGCGCGCACGACATATCGACATGGCGACCTGCGCCGGGCGTTGCTCGAGGCCGGGATTGCGCTGGCACGCGAGGGCGGGCCGGATGCGGTTGTCTTGCGCGAGGCGACGCGCCGCGCCGGGGTCGTGCCGAATGCGGCGTACCGGCACTTCGCGAATCGTCAGGATTTGCTCGACGCCGTGCGCTCGGCGGCCCTGGCCGAATTGGCGGTGGCCATCGAACTTGAGTTGGCGGCACGGGAGACCTCGGCGCTCGACATGGTTGCGCGCGCCCGCGCCGGGCTGCGTGCTGTCGGCATCGGTTATCTGCACTTCGCTCGCGCGCATCCGGGGCTGTTTCGAACGGCCTTTTCTCCGTCGGAGAATGTGCGTTCGGCGGCCGATCCGGCCAAGGCGGGGGCGAGCGGTCTCAACCCGTTCGAACTGCTGGGGGCGGCGCTCGACGGTATGGTCGCGGCTAAGCTCATCGACGCGGCACAGCGACCCGGCGCGGAGTATCTGGCCTGGGCGGCCGTGCATGGATTGTCCGTGCTGGTCATCGACGGCCCGCTGCGCGATCTGCCCGACGATCAGGTCGACGGGTTGGGGCAGCGCCTCGTCGCAATGGTCGAGCGGGGGCTATCGCAAGGGGGGGAGTGTCAGTGAGGCGCAGACAGCCGCAATGGTCGTCGCGTGGGGCATTTGCCCACCGACTTCAACAGATGGCAACGCAACATTAAATCGCCGTCAGACGTGGTGTCAGTAAGTCGGCGAGCCAGTTCATGAACACCTGGGCGCGCCGGGGCAGGTGACGGCGGTTCGCATACAGCAAGGTGACCGCCAGCGGCTGCGCTTGAAACTCCGGCAGCACGGCTTGCAGCGTGCCGTCGGCCAACAGCCCTCGCACGCCGCTCTCGGGCGCCTGAATCAGCCCGAGTCCGGCGAGGCACGCCGCTTGATAGGCGTCGGCATTGTTCACGGTCAGTACGCCTTCCATTGGCCACTGCGCATAGCGTTCGCCGTCGAAATATTCCCAGCCCACGGGGCGAGCGCCCAGCGTCGTCGCGTAGTGGATCAGTCGATGCGAGCGCAGGTCGTCGAGCGAGCGCGGTATGCCGTAACGGGCGAGATACGCCGGGCTCGCGACGTTGATCTGCCGCATGTGGCCGAGCGGTCGCGCGATCAGCGTCGAATCGGCGACGGCGCCCACGCGCAGCACGCAGTCGAATCCTTCGCGCACGAGATCGACACGCCGATCGGTGCTCGACAGTTCAAGGCGCAGGGCCGGATGTTGCGCCAAGAAGGCGGGCAGTTGCGGAATGACGGTCGTACGCGCGAGCGTGGCAGGCAAATCGACGCGCAGACGGCCTGTCAGCGCTTCGTCGCGCGCGACGAACATCGTCTCCCACTCTTCCATGTCGGCGAGCAAATCCTGGCATCGCTCAAGGCACGCTTGGCCATCTTGCGTGAGTTGCACGCGTCGTGTGGTCCGATGCAGCAGGCGCGTGCCCAGCTTGGCCTCCAGTTGCTTGATGGCATTGGAGACGCTGGCGCGAGGCAGGCCAAGACTGTCGGCGGCCTGCGTGAAGCTGCCGGTCTGCGTAACACGCACGAAGATGCGCATGGCGTCGAGCTGATGCATGGTAAGCGACGGTCGATCCAATCGTTGATTGTTATGGAAATTTGATCAGTGTAATCAATTATTGCGGGTTTATTGGTGAAATTCGTTGCAATAACCTGTTGAACATACCGCCGCACCTCAACCTGCCGTCTGTCACCGACATCGAACGGCACGGGTGTCGATGGGGTTCAACAGGGCGTTGCCAACCGGCAAGGCCCAACGCCTTCAGGAGAAATACCATGACTCGCAAAATCGTTCTCATCACCGGTGGCAGCCGCGGCCTGGGCCGCGCGTCGGCGCTCGCAGCGGCACGTCGCGGAATCGACGTCATCCTCACCTATCGCAGCCAGCGCGCGGAAGCCGACGCGGTGGTGGCTGAGATCGTCGCGCTGGGTGCGAAAGCCGTGGCCTTGCCGCTCGACGTGTCGGATGCCTCGCAGTTCGGCCCGTTCGCCGCGCAAATCGGGCGCGTGTTGGGCGATGTCTGGCAGCGCGATACGTTCGATTTCCTCGTCAACAACGCCGGAACGGGCTTGCACGCGCCATTCGTCGAGACGACCGAAGCGCAGTTCGACGACCTCGTGCGGCTGCACCTGAAGGGACCGTATTTCCTCACGCAGACGTTGCTGCCGCTGATCTCGGACGGCGGACGCATCCTGAACGTCTCGAGCGGTCTGGCGCGATTCTCGCTGCCGGGCGCGTCGGCCTACGCGATGATGAAGGGCGGTATCGAGGTGTTTTCGCGCTACCTGGCGAAGGAGTTGGGCGCGCGCGGTATTCGAGCCAATACGGTGGCGCCGGGCGCCATCGCGACGGACTTCAACGGCGGCACGGTGCGTGACAATCAGGGCGTCAATCAGATGGTGGCCGCGAACACGGCGCTGGGCCGCGTGGGCGAGGCCGACGACATCGGCGGCATTGTGGCGGCGCTGCTGGCCGACGAGACCGGCTGGATCAATGCCCAGCGCATCGAGGCGTCGGGCGGGATGTTCGTCTGACGGCCGACGGCCTCATGGGAGCCTCAGTGAGGGGGCGGTGAGGCATCAGTGAGCGGGACGGCGTGAGCGCATCGAACCGGACCAGGCCACGGCGCCGACGATGCACACACCGCCCGCGGCCATCTTGAGCGTGGGCGAGGTGCCGAACAGCGCCCATGCGAAGGCGATGGCGTAGACCGGCTCGAGGGCGATGACGACCGCGGCCTGGCTGGCTTTGACGGTGCGCAGCGCATGGATGAACAGCGTGTAGGCGAGGGCGGTGCACACGACGCCGAGGCATGCGAGCCACCCCCATTGCGTCGCGGGGAGCGACAGTGCCTCGCGCCAGGTGAACGGGCCGAGCACGAGCAGGATGCCGAAGCATTGCCACCAACTGGCCTGCAGCGGCGAGACCTGCGCGCCCAGCACGCGATTGGACAGGGCGATAACGGCGTAGAGGGCGCCGGAGAACACTCCCCACGCGAGACCGACGGTTGCCCCGGCGCGCCAGTCGAACGCCGGGGTGACGAGCGCCAGTCCGACGCACACGAGTGCGATGACGCCCGCGTCGCCCAAGGTGGGGCGCTCGCGACGCAATGGCCATTCAAGCAGGATCACGAACGCCGGGAAGCAGGCGAAGCCGAGCGTGCCGACGGCAACGCCGCCCGCTTTGATCGCCAGGAAGAACGCGAGCCAATGCGCGCCGAGGAGCCCGCCGGCGAGGATGAGTCGCAACGCCGAGGCGGGCGAGAGCCCGCGCCACGGCGCGCCGCCCGCGACCCGC
>NZ_KB290558.1:0-43800 GCF_000282835.1 Pandoraea sp. B-6
CAGTTCGGCGGGGCTGCCGGCACGTTGGCGTCGCTCGGCACGCTGGGCCCGGTGGTCGCCGCAGCGCTGGCGCGTCACCTGGGGCTGTCGGAGGCGATCACGCCGTGGCACGGCCAGCGCGATCGCATCGTGCGCGTGGGAAGTTGGGCGGCGTCGCTGACGGGCTCGCTGGGCAAGTTCGCGCGCGACACGGCGATGCTGACGCAAACCGAAGTCGGCGAAATTGCCGAAGCCTCCGGTCCCGGGCGTGGTGGTTCGTCGACCATGCCGCACAAGCGCAATCCGGTTGGCTGTGCGGCAATGCTCGCGGCGGCCACCCGCACGCCGCAACTGGCCGCCACGTTGTTCGTTGCGATGCAGCAGGATCACGAACGCGGTTTGGGCACGTGGCACGCCGAGTGGGAAACGCTGCCCGAACTGCTCATGCTGTGCGGTGGTGCGCTGGCCACCGCGCGCACGCTCGTGCAAGACTGGACGGTCGACACGGCGCGCATGCGGGCAAACCTCGACATCACGCACGGCCTCATCATGGCCGAGGCCGTGACGATGGCGTTGGGCGAAACGATGGGGCGTCTCGAAGCCCATCGGCGTGTCGAAGCACATTGCCGCAGTGCGCTCGCGCAGCACCGTCCTTTGCTCGACATCCTGCGCGAAGACGATGACATTACCCACAGCCTCGGCATTGCAACGCTCGAGCGACTGACGGACCCGCAACATTATCTGGGTGCTGCCGAGACGTTTGTGGGCCGAGTTCTCGCGCTTGCCGACGCCGCCGTGACACCCTCACAACCCGGCAGGAAATCAACATGAACGATCAGGAACGCTACGACAACGGCATGCAGGTGCGCCGCGCCGTCCTCGGTGACGCGCACGTGGATCGCACCCTCACACGCCGCAACGAATTCAACGACGACTTCCAGAACTTCATCACACGCTTCGCCTGGGGCGATGTCTGGACGCGTCCGGGTCTCACGCGCCATATGCGCAGCATGGTGACGCTCTCGCTGCTCATCGCCTTGAATCGCGGCGACGAGTTTCGCATGCACGTGCGCGCCGCGTTCAACAACGGCGTGACGCGCGAGGAAATGAAGGAGCTGTTCATGCACGCTGCCCTGTATTGCGGCCTGCCTGCCGCCAATCAGGCGATCCACGACGCCGAGACGATCTTCGCGGAGATGGAAGCCGCCGAGCCCGGTTCGACGACCCGTGCGCGCGACGCCGCACAACGCTGAGGAGCCGAAACGAATGACGACGGAACGTCTTATCGAGGTGGGCGACGCTACGCTGCGCGTGGCGATCGACGGCGACGACCGCGCACCGGCGTTGGTGCTGTCCAATTCGCTGGGCACGACGCTCGAGATGTGGGCGCCGCAGGTGCCGGCGCTCGCCCGTGAATTCCGGGTGGTCCGTTACGACGCGCGCGGACATGGCGGCTCGTCCGTCACGCCGGGCCCTTACGTCATCGACCAATTGGGACGTGACGTGATCGGGCTGCTCGACGCGCTGCATATCGAGCGTGCGAGCGTGGCGGGGGTGTCGATGGGCGGCATGACGGGCATGTGGCTGGGAATTCACGCACCACAGCGTATCGAGCGTCTCGCTATCGTTTGCTCTTCGGCGCACATCGGCGGCGAAGACGGCTGGAATG
Organism: Pandoraea sp. B-6; assembly: GCF_000282835.1. Taxonomy (NCBI): domain Bacteria; kingdom Pseudomonadati; phylum Pseudomonadota; class Betaproteobacteria; order Burkholderiales; family Burkholderiaceae; genus Pandoraea; species Pandoraea sp. B-6. Next base: position 1,649 of record NZ_KB290558.1, read on the forward strand.
CGCGCATTCGCACGGTGCTGGCCGATGGTATGGCTGCCGTCGCCGACGCCGTGGTGTCGCGCTGGTTTACGCCCGCATTCGCGGAGCAGGAGCCGGCGTTGATCGAGCGCATGAAGGCGATGTTCCGCTCGCTGTCGCCGCAGGGCTACGCGGCCGCCTGCGCTGCCGTGCGCGATATGAATCAGCTCGACGAGATCGCGTCGATCACCGCGCCGACATTGATCGTGACCGGCGCGGGGGACCTCGCAACGCCGCCCGCGATGTCGAGCGCGATGCTCGAACGGATTCCTGGCGCGCAGCAGATCGTCGTGCCGGGCGCGCATCTCTCCAATATCGAGTGTGCCCCGGCCGTGACTGAGGCGCTCTTGAGCTTCCTGCGCGTGCCGACGCCGGCCAATGCGTAAGCACTGAGCGCCGACGCATCGGGGAATCTGCGAATCGGTGCGTCGCCGGGGGGCGGGCCTTCAACAGGGAAGGCCCGCCCCCCGGGGCATCAGGTTATGAGGCGTCGCCCAAGTGGGCATGTTGCGCGTTGCGGCGGAACGCCGACGGTGTGACGCCGACATGCCGTTTGAAGACGCGACAGAAATACGCCGGGTCCTGGAATCCGAGTTCGTAAGCCACGTGCGAGACCGGCGCGGGAATATAGATCAGCTTGCGGCGCGCTTCGAGCATCAATCGGTCCTGCACCAGATCGAAGGCCGATTTTCCCGCGATGCGACGGCACAACCGATTGAGCTTGCTCTCGGTGACGTGCAGTCGTTCGGCGTAGGCCGGTACAGCCCATGCCTCGGTGTAATGCGTCTCGACAAGGGCGCGAAAGCGCGCGAACAAATCCAGCTCCGTGCGTCCGGCCCGTGTCGCCGAATCGTGATGCGCATGCAGGCGCGCGAGCAGCAGCAGCACGCTGCGCGTGAGCCATCCCACCATTTCCGCATGCCCGAGTTGCGGGCGTGAAAACTCGTCCATGATGAGACCGAGCAACGTATGGAGACGGTCGCGCGTTTGCGGTGCATCGCCCAGCGGGAATAGCCACGGCTTGCGCAGCAGCGACGCCATGTCGGCATCGGCGCCGAGCGCGGCATCGAACGGCACGCTCTGCGCCATCGTCAACACGAAGCCGTGCGCGCCGCGCGAGAAGCGGAAGTTATGGACGGCCGACGGATGCACCGTGATGACGGCCGGGCCTTGCACCTCCCACGTGGCGTCGTCGACGTTCGCCTCCACCGCGCCTTCGAAGATCGCCAGCACCTGGAACAGTCCCAGATGCCGGTGCGTGTCGATATGCCAGTCGTAGAGGCGGCTGCGCGTCTCAATCCACTCGATATGGACGAAATCGGCGCTGTCGGTGCCCGTCAATTCACCATACAGCGAGAATTCCGGAATCGCCTCGCGCGCCGCGCGCAGCCGGGGTGACGCGCCTGACATACTGGTTTTCCCTTGGTCGAAGTTGTCGAAAAAGTACAAGAAAGGCGTCGATTCATCCATTCAACTCGACGCGTGCGGTCCATAAGATATGACGCATTCGCCCCTCGTGACAAGGCGTGTCCATCGGTTCAGGGATGCTCGTTTACGCGTAGTCCCAATTCGGTGCAGCAAGCGCAAGGCAGCAGAGAAATGCAAGCCGCATGCAGGCCGTCGACCCGTCGCGAGATGCCCCGGCACGGGTGTGCCAGGCACGGGCAATGCCACTACAGGAGACAACGCATGCGAACCCATTACCCCGTCGTCATCGTCGGTGCCGGTCCGGCCGGACTGCTGCTTTCCCATCTGCTGCATCTGCAAGGCATCGAATCGATCGTGCTCGAATCGCGCACGCGCGCTGCCGTGGAATCGACCATTCGCGCCGGTGTGCTGGAGCAGGGCACGATGGATATTCTCAACGAGACGGGCGTGGGCGAGCGCATGCGTCGCGAAGGTGCGCTGCATCACGGTATCGAGCTGGCATTCGGCGGCCAGCGTCATCGCATTGCGCTGACCGAACTGACCGGCCGCGCCATTACGGTCTATGCGCAGCACGAAGTCATCAAGGATCTGATCGCAGCGCGCGAAGCGGTGCAGGGCGACATTCTGTTCGACGTGTCGGACGTCTCGGTGCATGACATCGATAGCACGAAACCGAGCGTGCAATTCACAGTGGACGGCCAGGTGCGACGGCTGACGTGCGACTTTATCGCGGGCTGCGACGGCTTCCACGGGGTGTGCCGCCCGGCCATGCCCGCCTCGGTGCGCAAGGAATATCAGCGCGTGTATCCGTTCGGCTGGTTCGGTGTGCTGGTGGAGGCGCCGCCGTCGTCCGACGAACTGATCTACGCGGCACACGAGCGCGGCTTCGCGTTGATCAGCACGCGCTCCCCGACGGTGCAGCGCATGTACTTCCAATGCGATCCGAGCGAGCGCGCCGAGACGTGGAGCGACGAGCGTATCTGGCAAGAGCTGCACATGCGCACGGAAAGCGACGACGGCTGGCGCCTCAAGGAGGGGCCGATCTTCCAGAAGAGCGTGATCGCGATGCGAAGCTTCGTCGCCACGCCGATGCAGTACGGTCGCTTGTTCCTGGCGGGCGACTCGGCGCATATCGTGCCGCCGACTGGCGCCAAGGGCATGAATCTGGCCGTGGCCGACGTGTGGCGTCTGGCGCGCGCGCTCGACGATTTCTTCCATCGCGATAATGAAGCCGGTTTGCACGGATATTCGGAGGCGGCGCTCAAGCGGATCTGGCGCGCGGAGCACTTCTCGTACTGGATGACGCGCATGATGCACCGCCTCGACGACGCCACGCCGTTCGAGCAACAGATGCAGCGCTCGGAACTGGAGTACGTTGTCAGTTCGCGCGCGGCATCGCTCATGCTCGCGGAGAATTATGTCGGGCTGCCGCTTGCCTGAGGCGCAGGGCGGGGCATCGGCGCGCGGGCGCCAGTGCTCGCCTGCTCGCGCGTATAACCGGCCGTTATGGATGATCTGACGAAAGATCATTTTGACGGCCACTGGAAGGCCTTACAGTAGCGGCACAAAATCGACGCCGCAAATCCGTCGAATCAAGGCAACCGACAAGCGCGCCACGCCATGGCACCGGACGCGCATCGGTGGCGGCGAAATCCAAAATAATGACGGGACGACAACCGGGGCGGCCACGCCCCGAGGAGACAGTTTCATGCATCAGACGAGAACGGTGGATGTGCCCACCTATATCAACGCACACCGGTTTTCCGGTTATCAGTGGGTGGCGTTGATCCTGTGCTTCTTCGTCGTCGCCATCGACGGCTTCGATACCGCGGCCATCGGTTACATTGCGCCTTCGCTGGTGCAGCAGTGGCACATCGACAGAGGTTCGCTGGGTCCGGTGCTCTCTGCGGCGCTCTTCGGTCTGGCGGGCGGGGCGATCTTCGCCGGGCCGCTCGCCGACAAGCTCGGGCGCAAGACGCTGTTGGTGCTCTCGGTCGTCTTCTTCGGCATCGCAAGTCTCGCGACGGCTTTCGCTCAGGATCTCGAAACGCTCACGGCGCTGCGCTTTCTGACAGGGCTGGGGCTCGGCGCGGCCATGCCGAATGCCGTGACGCTGATTTCCGAGTACGCGCCGGAAGCGCGTCGCGCGGTGATCGTCAACACCATGTTCTGCGGATTCCCGCTGGGTGCGTCGGTGGGGGGATTCGTTGCCTCGTGGGTGATTCCGCACTTTGGCTGGCATAGCGTGCTGGTGCTCGGCGGCGTGCTGCCGCTGGTGCTGTCGGTGCTGCTGATGCTTTGCCTGCCGGAGTCGGTCAAGTTTCTCGTGGTGCGTCAAAAGCCGATCGAGCGGGTGCGCCGCATCCTGTCGCGGATTTCGGGCGAGTCGCTCGATGACGTCGGCACCTTTACGGTCAATGAAGCGGCCCCGAAGCGGGCCGGTTCCGCCATCGGTGTCGTGCTCTCGAAGCAATATGGCTTCGGTTCGCTGATGCTGTGGGTGACCTACTTCATGGGACTCGTCATCTTCTATCTGCTCACGAGCTGGATGCCGCTGCTGTTCAAGGATGCCGGGTTCACCATCGAACGGGCTGCGCTGATCACGGCCCTGTTCCCGCTGGGCGGCGGCATCGGCACGATTCTGTCGGGCTGGTGCATGGACAAGTTCAACGCGCAGAAAGTGGTCGCCGTAGGCTACGCGCTCACGGCCGTGCTGGTGTATGCGGTGGGGCAGGCGATGGGCAACATCGGCGCGCTGGTCGTGCTGATTTTCCTGGCAGGCACGGCGATGAACGGTGCGCAGTCGTCGATGCCGTCGTTGGCTGCAATGTTCTATCCGACGCACGGCCGCGCCACGGGCGTGGCGTGGATGCTCGGTGTGGGGCGCTTCGGCGGGATTGCGGGTGCGTTGCTGGGCGCGGAACTGATGCGCCGTCACATGGGGTTCGCATCGACGTTCTCGCTGCTGGCCATGCCGGCTGTGATCGCCATGCTGGCGTTGCTAGCGAAGAATGCCTGGGAACGGGCCCACGGCAATTCGACGTCCGCGTCGCGCGACGCGCGCAACTCGGCGCCGATGCACTGACCAATAACGGTCGTCTCGTCGCTTCTCGCTCTGACGCGCCGTCAACCCTGGTTGACGGCGCGTCGTCGTATCGAGAATCAGCTACGTCGGCGTCCGAGATGAAGCATGCGCTCGCGCACTTCTTCTTCCGAGCGCCAGTGCTCAGCCGGTTTGACCAGATCGCTGCGGCTGATGATGCCGACGAGCTTGCGTGAGGCGGCATCGCTCACGACCGGCAGTCGTTCCAGGTGATGCGCGGCGAAGCGTGCCGACACGATACGCCCCGTCTCCGACGCCAGCGCGACGAGCGGCGGATTCGCGCCATACAGTTGGCCCAGCGTTTGCAACCCTTGTGTCTGCGCGCGCGTGAGTGCTTGCCGGTCGACCATGCCGAGCACGCTGTGCTCGGCGTCGACCACGGGGTAGGCGCGATGGCGCTGGCCCGCGCCGAAGGCTTGCTGCGCGGCTTCGTCGATGAGCATGTTGGCGGCCAATGACACCGGCTCTCGGGTCATCAACTCGCCAACGTGCAGGCGCTCCAGCGGATCGACGCCGTATTCGCGGTGGATGTGACGGCCACGTCGCGCGATCTTCTCCGTCATGATCGAGCGCGGCATGATCCAGATCGTGATGCCGTAGGAGATGCCGCAAGTGAGCAGTAGCGGCAGCAACGCGTTCACGTTGTGTGTGAGACCAAGGGCGAAGACGATGGCCGTCAGCGGCGCGCCGAGCACGCCCGCGAGCGTTGCCGCCATGCACACCAGTGCCCACAGCGAGACGTCGCCACCCGGCAGCACCGGTGCGAGGAGCGTGCCGAGCCCGGCACCGATCATGAGCAGCGGTGCGAGCACCCCGCCCGAGGTGCACGATCCCAGGGCAATCGCCCAGATGATCGCCTTGACCACCAGCAGCGCCAGCGCGGCATGCAGCGTGAAGTGTCCGGCGAGCAGGTCTGCGATGACGTCATAGCCCACGCCGAGCGCACGCGGCTGGAGATAGCCGCCAATGCCGATGGCGACACCGCCGATGGCCGGCCACCACATCCAATGCACGGGAAGCTTGTGAAAGCCGTCTTCGATGGCGTAGAGGGCGCGCGACATGCCGGCGGACAGAACGCCCGCACATACGCCGGCGATCACGCACGACAGCAGGGCGATGGGGGCGACGACGGATTCCGCCATCGGAAAGAGCGGACCTGCGTCGAGCATCAGCGGCCGTGCGAAACCGGCGACCGCGCATGCCGCGATCACCGGCAGCAGGCTGCGCGGACGCCATTCGAAAAGCAGCAGTTCCACGGCGAGCAGCACGGCGGCGACCGGCGTGCCGAATACGGCCGTCATGCCGGCGGTGGCGCCGGCCACGAGCAGTGTCTTGCGCTCGGCGGCGCTCAGGTGAAAGTATTGGGCGATGAGCGAGCCGACGGCGCCGCCCGTCATGATGATCGGGCCTTCCGCGCCGAATGGCCCGCCACTGCCGATCACAATGCCCGAGGACAACGGTTTGAGGATGGCGACGCGCGGCGACATCTTGCTCTTGCCGAACAGAATCGCCTCGATGGCTTCGGGAATGCCGTGACCGCGAATCTTGTCGCTGCCGAAGCGGGCCATCGCGCCGACGATCAGTCCGCCGATGACCGGTAGAGCGATGACCGCTGCGCCGAGCGTGTTATTGGCGGGCGAGCGTGGCGCGAACGAGAGCGTTTGATAGAAGAAAAGGTTGGTGAAGCCCTGGATGAGGTGCAGCAGCAACCACGCGGCAGGCACACCGCAAAAGCCGATGACGGCGGCCAGCGCAATGAGTCGAGGCAGGCCCGGCGCACGCGAAAAGTCCCGTGCATGGGCGGGCGCGGCCATGGTGGAGTGAGGCGAAGGAGTATGGGGAACGGAAGCCATGACAATGCCGTGATTACAAATGAACGCCACGAATGTGGAAGATGTCCGCAAAGGTGCTCAACTCGTTGCGGTGCTGGGCGGCGAGATTCATGAGGCACGCGTCGCCCGCCGCTGAGAGGTGCACTTCCACCACTCGCCGGTCGCTTTCGTTTTGGCGGCGCGTGACGAGCCCGGCTTTCTCGCAGCGCGCAACGAGCGCCACCACGCTGTGATGCACGGCTTGCAGGCGCTCGGCCAATTCACTGATGGACGCCCAGTCGCGCCCCGGGATACCTTTGACGTGCAGCAGCAACAGGTACTGCTGCGGCGTGATGCCTTCGTCGCGTGCGGCGGACTCGCTGAAATTGAGAAAACGGCGCAGCCGATAGCGGAATTCCGATAGGGCTTCGAAATCGCTCTTGGTCAGCGCATCGGTGGTGACCGTTGGATTGGGCGAGGCAGGCGCAGGCATGAGTCGGGCGGGCGAGAAGCGCCGCATAGTCCAAAAACAAAAAAATATATCATATCGCGATACATTTGGCGGGCTTAGGGATAGCCGGGATGACAAATGGGGGCCAGTGCGTGCAGAATCGCGAAAAAACGAGACTCAGTAGTGACGGGAACTCGATCCCCGCCGAGATGACGGAACGCTCGTTGCCGATAGTCGGTGACAAGCGCCGTTCGAGCGGGCCGACCTCTGACAGGGAGGAGACATGGCTTCCACGGTCCGACGCCGCTGGCGTACGGGAACGTTGTTGTTGCTATCGGTGGCGCTGGGCTCCACAGTGGCCGCCTATCACTACGCCTCCGGTTTTGAACTGGGTGGCGGCGTTTTTCAGCAGATCGGTTTCGGACGTCAGGGCACGTCGTCCGGGCCGGGAGCGCACGTGCGCAAAGCGGCGTCGTCCTGTTCCGGGAGCGATTGTCGCGGCGACCCGGCGTCTCAGTCCCATTGAATCGTCCGCACGGCATGCCTGCCGCGCCCTCTTGCAGGGCGCGTCGTTCCCGCTTAGAAAACGTCACGCAGACCGACGGTGATGGTGTTCTGGGTTGCGTTGCATTCCGGCGCGCCATGCGTGATCCCCGGTAATATCGCGCGATGGACTCCCTCATTGCTGCTTCCGCGCGCGCGCTCGCTGCCGGCGATTCGCTGGGTGCCTTGCGTCGGATCGCGTTGCGCGACGATGCGCCAGCACTCGCGCTGCGCGGCATCGCGATGGCACAGCTGGGCGAGTTTGCCCGCGCGCGAGAGCTGTTCAAGCGGGCGGCGCGTAGCTTCGGCCCGCATGAGGCCCTGGCACGCGCTCGATGTGTAGTCGCCGACGCCGAAGTCGCGCTCGCCATGCGCGACCTTGGCGGGTCGACGCGATCGCTCCACGCCGCCGCCGCTGTGCTGCTTGCGCATGCGGACATCCCCAATGCCATGCTTGCGCATCTGGTGCTTGCCCGCCGCCTCGTGCTGCTCGGCAAGGTCGACGCCGCTGCGCAAGCCCTGCAGGACACCCCGTCAGACGCCGTCCCGGCGCGCCTCGTCGCCGGACATGCGCTGATCTGTGCCGAGCTGGCGCTGCGCACACTGCGCATTCCACAAGCGCATGCCATGCTCGCACATGCCCAAACGGCCGCGTCCGCGGCCAACATTCCCGCGCTGATCGCCGAAGTCGAGACCGTGCACGCCGCCCTGGCGCGACCGGCGGCTCGCCTTGCGCAGTCCGACGGCGAGCGCGCCTTGAACCTCGACGAAGTGGCACGACTGCTGCATTCGGATGGGCTCGTTGTCGATGCCTGTCGGCGCGGCATCAGCGCCGGCAATAGCGCCGGTAGCAGCTGGCGACCGCTGGCACGGCGTCCGGCGCTCTTCACCCTGGCGCTGCAACTCGCGCGCGCCTGGCCCGGCGACGTCGACCGCGATACGCTCATCGCGGAAGTGTTTCGACTGCGGCGCCCCGACGACACCCACCGCGCTCACCTGCGTGTGGAGATTGGCCGTCTGCGCGCGTTGCTCAAGGGACTCGCCGACATCGACGCGACGCCGCGCGGGTTCGTGCTGCGCACGCAAGGTGGGCGCGCAGTGTCGGTGCTGCTGCCGCCCATCGACGGCAATCGCGCGTCGCTTGTCGCTCTGCTGTCGGACGGTGCGGCGTGGTCGACTTCCGCCCTGGCCCTTGCACTCGGTGCGAGTCAACGCACCGTGCAGCGCGCCTTGTCCGCGCTGGAGCACGAGGGCCGCGTGTGCGCGCTGGGCCGCGCAAGGGCTCGTCGATGGACATCGCCGCCCCTCGCCGAATTCACGACGACATTGTTACTCCCTGTTGGATGGTCGTTTGGCTAGAGTGGACTTGCACGCCGACGACGGCGTCACAACCGGAGCCTGACATGACAAGCAAACTGCAACGAGCGGAACGTCCGCGTCCCCAAGCCGCCGTGATGGCGGCCGATATCGCCTGTGAGTACGGTCCGTTCGCGGGCAACGAGCGAATCCATGGCGTTACGTTCGACGGCCGACAGGTATGGGCCGCAACGGGCGATACCCTGATCGCCTTCGATCCCGCCACGGGCGAAGTTCGTCGCACGATCGCCGCCCCGAGCGACGCCGGCACGGCCTTCGACGGCACGCACCTCTATCAGATCGCCGAATCGCGTATCGACAAGATCGATCCGTCGACCGGCAAGGTCGTCTCGTCGATTCCCGCGCCCGACAGCGGCAGCAACTCGGGACTGACGTGGGCCGAGGGCAGCCTCTGGGTCGGGCAATATCGCGATCGCCGCATTCTCCAGATCGATCCTGCCACCGGGCAGGTGTTGCGCAGCATCGCGTCCGATCGGTTCGTGACCGGCGTGACCTGGGTGAACGATGAACTGTGGCACGGCACCTGGGAGAACGACGAGAGCGAACTGCGTCAGGTCGACCCCGCCAGCGGTGAAGTGCTCATGCACGTGGAGATGCCGCAGGGCATTGGCGTGAGCGGCCTGGAGCATAACGGTGCCGATCTGTTCTTCTGCGGCGGCGGTGGCAGCGGCAAGGTTCGCGCGGTGCGCTATCCGCAGCGCTGAGCCACCGAGCGTCGGACAATGGCCGGTCTGATGCCGCAGGGACGACATGGCGGGCCATGTCGGAAGCGCTCGGGAAGGCTATCGGCGCCGATAGCCTGAACCAATGACATAGATTTTAATAATCAATTTTAGTTAATCAATAGCTTTCAGCATACTGTCAACACTTTCCACCCCGTCAGAGAGACAACGACATGCCGATCATCAACAGCCAGATCAAGCCGTTCAAAGCCAACGCCTACCAAAATGGCGATTTCATCACCGTGACCGACGAGACCCTGAAGGGTAAGTGGTCGGTGGTCGTGTTCTACCCGGCCGACTTCACCTTCGTATGCCCGACCGAGCTGGGCGACCTGGCCGATCACTACGACGAGTTCAAGAAACTGGGCGTCGAGATCTACAGCGTATCGACGGATACCCACTTCACCCACAAGGCCTGGCACGACACGTCGGACACGATCCAGAAGATCCAGTACCCGATGCTTGCCGACCCGACGTTGGCGATCTCGCGCAACTTCGACGTGCTGATCGAGGAAGAAGGTCTGGCACTGCGCGGCACGTTCGTGATCAACCCGGAAGGCGAGATCAAGCTGTGCGAAATTCACGACAACGGCATCGGCCGCGACGCCAAGGAATTGCTGCGCAAGGTCCAGGCCGCGCAGTACATCGCCGCCCATCCGGGCGAGGTCTGCCCCGCCAAGTGGACGCCGGGCGCGCAAACGCTGAGCCCGTCGCTCGACCTGATCGGCAAGATCTAAGCAAGATCCAAGCGCTACGGGGCGCTAATGGGCCGAGCCCTGCGCTACGCACGATCGCCGCCGCAAGCGCCTCGCCAGCGCGCCAGCCGCCTGAGTCTGGCGCGCCGGCCCCCGACCCCGAACCCCGACGCCGACCTGCGCCTGCCTGTGGCCCGCGCGGTGGGCCTCGCTCACCCCATCACTCCCCATCGAGACGGAGAAACGCCATGTTGGACGCGAACCTCAAAGCCCAGTTGCAAACGTACCTTCAGAAAGTCACGCGTCCGATCGAAATCGCCGTGTGGCTCGACGATAGTCCGAAGTCGGCTGAAATGAAGGCGCTGGTCGACGAGATCGCCCCGCTCTCACCACAGATCGCCGTCGTGGCGCACGCCGAGGGCGGCGACAGCGCCGGCGAGCGTCGTCCGTCGTTCGCCATCGGCACGCCGGGGGAAGCCCCGCGCATCCGCTTCGCCGGGCTGCCCATGGGGCACGAGTTCACGTCGCTGGTGCTCGCCTTGCTGCAAGTGGGCGGTCACCCGGTCAAGCTCGACGACGACACCATCGCGCAGATTCGTGCGCTCGACGGCGATTTCCGCTTCGAGACCTACATCTCGCTGTCGTGCCAGAACTGTCCGGAAGTCGTGCAGGCGTTGAACGTCATGGCGTTGATCAATCCGCGCATCCAGCAGGTCACCATCGACGGCGCGTTGTTCCAGGGCGAAGTCGAGGCGCGTCGGGTGATGGCGGTCCCCACCGTGTTCCTCAACGGCGAATCGTTCACGCAGGGCCGCACCAGCGTGAAGGAATTGCTCGCGAAACTCGACACGGGTGCAAGCGTGCGCGCCGCGAAGGCGCTCGAGAACAAGCCTGTCTACGACATGCTGATCGTGGGCGGCGGCCCTGCAGGGGCTGCCGCCGCAATCTACGCTGCCCGCAAGGGGATTGTGACGGGCGTGGTCGCCGAGCGTTTCGGCGGCCAGGTGCTCGACACGATGGCCATCGAGAATTTCGTCTCGGTGACGCACACCGAAGGACCGAAGTTCGCCACAGCACTCGAACAGCACGTGAAGACGTATGACGTCGACGTGATCGACACGCAGCGCGCGCAAGCCTTGATTCCCGGCAAGATTCACGAAGTGCATCTGGCCAGCGGCGCGGTGCTCAGGGCGCGGTCGGTCGTGCTGGCCACCGGTGCGCGCTGGCGTGAAATCGGCGTGCCGGGCGAGCGCGAATATCGCAACCGCGGTGTGGCCTATTGCCCGCACTGCGACGGCCCACTCTTCAAGGGCAAGCGCGTGGCGGTGGTCGGGGGAGGCAACTCGGGCGTGGAAGCGGCCATTGATCTGGCCGGCATCGTCAAGGAAGTCACGCTGATCGAATACGGCACGCAACTGCGCGCGGACGACGTGCTTCAGCGCAAGCTGCGCAGCCTGTCGAATGTGCGTGTGCTGATGAACGCACAGACGACCGAGATCCGTGGCGACGCGCAGAAGGTGGACGGTCTTGTGTATCGCGACCGCGCCTCGGGCGAGACGTCCACGATTGCGCTCGAAGGCGTGTTCGTGCAGATCGGTCTCGTGCCGAACACCGAGTGGCTCAAGGGGAGCGTGTCGCTCACGCGTCACGGCGAAATCGAAGTCGATGCCAAGGGCGCGACGTCGGTGCCCGGCGTGTTCGCCGCGGGCGATGTCACGACCGTGCCGTTCAAGCAGATTGTGATCGCCGTCGGGGAAGGCGCGAAGGCCTCACTGGGCGCCTTCGAACATCTGATGCTCAGCTCGGTGGAGGACGAGGCGGTAACGCCCGAGAAAATCGCCGCCTGACGCGAACCGACGCGGCCTGGCGCCGCCGCAAGGCAGCAAAGCCCTCACGTGTGACGCGCGTGAGGGCTTTGCTACATATGGGCCACGCGTGGGGCCGATCGCCGATGCCCGTCTCGATGGAACAGTCATTGATGGCCGAGAGGCGTCGCATGCATGCGACACAGCGCGAACTGGATAGCGTGACGGGGGCGCGCGACGCCAGCGAGCGCATGCGCGCATTCGATCTGGGCCAGAGCGACGACCTGACCGGTGCAATGCTGTCGAGCGCTCAGGCCGATTTATCGTTTTCGTTGCTGATGCGAACGCGTGACAAGGTCGTGGGTGCCGTGGAGGAGTGGGTACGCATGCCGTTCTGAGCGGGATGCGGCAAGCGCCATGCGTCGCTGGCGCACCCGTACCGACGTACGGACGAACCGCGCGCGGTTACCGCAACGTTGCCGGTTCGTCGGCGGCCCTGGCGAAGCACTGGGCGAGAAATCGCTCGGTCGGACGTGACAGGGCATCGGCATGCGGCACGAGCGCCGTCAGCAGTCGCTTGAGGCCATGCGGGGGATCGATGCGAACCGAGGCGAGCGCCGCGTCTTCGTGACGCATCGACATCGCGGACACGAAGCCCACGCCCATGCCCGCCCGCACGGCTTCCTTGATACTCTCCACCCCGGCCAATTCCAGCGCCACGCGTGGCGCGAGTCCGGCCACCGAGAACGCGCGCGCGACCAGCGCGCGTACCCCCGACCCCGGTTCACGCAGGATCAACGGGTACTCGGCGATGGCCTGCAGCGATGCGCCTTGCGGATGCTGCGCGAGGGGATGGTCGGCCCGGGCAATGGCAACGACTTCGTCGTCGCGCCACGGACGCACCGCGATCTCCGGCGACAGACCCGGCGGCACGGCGCCTTCGATGAATGCCACGTCGAGCCGATCGAGCTGCGCCACGATTTCACTGGTGTTGCCGTCGATGATATGCAGTGCGACCGCAGGGTAGCGTTGATGGAATTCCGCAATCGCGTAGGGCAGCAGGTAGCTTGCCGGCGTCGTACTCGCCCCGATGCGCAGCGCCCCGGTTTCCATGCCGCGCAGGCTATCGCGCAGTGCCATGGCCTGGCGATAGTCCTGCCGCAGCTTGTTGGCATATACGGCGACCTGCTCGCCCACGGCCGTCAGCCGGATACCGCGTCCATCGCGTCGATACAACGGCTCGCCGAACGACTCCTGCAACAGCCGCAACTGGCCGGAGACGGCCGGTTGCGATAGGTGCAGCGCTTGCGCCGCATGACTGATGTTGCCAAGTTCGGCCACGGTCGCGAAGGTCAGCAATTGGTCCGGCGTCATGTCGAATCCATCGGATAGGGTGATGATTGATCGCCATCATAGCCACTATTCGGATGATTGCGTGCCGACGCGACACGGCCGGGTCAGTAAGTCCCGCGTAAGCCGTGCATGAGAGGGTGGTCCTATAAAGTCGGAAGCGCGGGGCGGCGACCAGTGAGGCAACCCTCAAGTCGACCGTTTTTTCTCCCGTTATCTCTTTCGACACACCAGCGTGTGGCGCGAACGTCTGCCCCGATGATTTCCGTGCGGTACGGCGACTGTCGCGCCCTCGTCATAACAAGTGGATCAGAGACGCGAGGAGACTGACAATGGGGCTATTCACGCGCACCCGGGGAGCGGCGCAAACCGTCAACATCATGAAGGAGGTGGCGGCCAATGCCGGCACCCTCGGCGTTGAACTGTGCGACATCGCCGGTAACGTCGACGAGATCGCCGTTCGCATCAAGCGTCAGGCCGACGTGTTTCAGGCGCTTCACCAAACCGCCACCGAGACCAGCGAAGGCAACCAACGTATCGCCAGCGCCGCGCGTGAGGCCCGCGATGTGGCCGATCGCGCGAGCGCCGAAATTGCGGCGTCGCGCCACACGGCCGACGCGTCGCTGGCGTCGATCCACGGTCTCGTGGAGGGCGTCTCCGGCATGGCCGGCGAGATCGCCGGGCTGCGCGACGCGCTCGATCACGTCGGCAAGGTGGCTGAGGGTATTTCGGTGATCGCGCGTCAGACCAATCTGCTGGCGCTCAACGCCGCCATCGAAGCCGCGCGCGCCGGCGCGGCTGGGCGCAGCTTCGCGGTCGTGGCTACCGAGGTCAAACTGCTCGCGAGCAAGACGGCCGAGGCGACGCAGCAGATCGAGCACACGCTCGCCACGCTGGGCGAGCGCACCGAGCGCCTGATGCGCGAGAGCAACGCGAACGTCGCGCGCGCCAACGACGCCCGCGAAGGCACCCGCGCCATCGCCAGCGTGATCGAGACGGCCGGGACTGCGCTCGACACGTTCGACCGTCAGGCCGGACAGATCGCGCAGGCCAGCGAAGCCATCGAAAGCGAATGCGCCACGCTCGTCGCCCACGTCGATGAAATGGCCGACGGCGTTTCGCATTCGGCGGAACACGTTGAGCGTGCGCGCGAGCGTATCAACGGTTTGCTAGGCGTCTCGGAACATCTGATCGGCCTGATCGCCGGCAGCGACGTCGAGACGGAGGACACACCGTTCATTCGCGCGGTACGCCGCGCGGCCAAGCAGGTGGGGGAGAGCTTCGAGGCGGCGCTTGCCAAGGGCAAGATCACCGAGCAGGCATTGTTTGACCGCCGCTACGAGCCGATCCCCGGTTCGAACCCGCAGCAGTTGATGGCCAGCTTCACGCGCTTTACCGACGAGACGCTCCCGGCCATCCAGGAGCCGTTGCTCGCGCTCAACGAGCGTATCGCCTTTTGCGCCGCCGTCGACGAGAACGGCTATCTGCCGACGCATAACCGCAAGTTCTCGCAGGCACCGACCAACGATCCGGTCTGGAATGCCGCGAATTGCCGCAACCGGCGTTTGTTCAACGACCGCACGGGCGCGGCCGCCGGACGCAACACCCAACCGCTGTTGCTGCAGACTTACCGGCGAGATATGGGCGGCGGGGCGTTCATGGTGATGAAAGATGCCTCGGCGCCGATCTATGTGAATGGGCGTCATTGGGGCGGCTTTCGCATCGCCTATCGCGTCGGCAGGTAGCCGCGTTGCGCCGACCGGCGCGGCCAAAGACAACGCGCCACCGACTTCGCAGTCGGTGGCGCGTTCATTTTTCGGCGACCGGTGTGTTATCCGATGCGTTTGCCCGCGTGGGGCCGGCCGTCGCTCAATCGCGATGCCAGTGGTCGCGGCGCCAGCGACCGTGCCCGTACCCGTAGTACGGACGGCCGTAATACGCCGGCGGAGGACCGTAATACACCGGCGCGGGCGAGACATAGACGGGCGGCGGGGCGTAGTAGACCGGCGGCGGGGGCGCGACGTATACGGGCGCCGGCGCATAGACCGGTGCCGGGACGACCAGCGGCAGGCCAATGCCGATACCGACCGAGACGTGAGCCTGCGCTGTCCCGACGGCACCCGCAGCGAGCGCGATCCCCGCGATGGCAAGGGCGGCAAACTTGGTTTTCATGACATTTCTCCTGCGGACTTGGCAGCGTACTGATGACAGCGCCCGGACGGCACCATGCCGTGCGACGCGCCGGGTGCCCTTAAGCACCGTTGTTCGTCAGATTCCTTGGCTTAACTTTACTGAAGTTCCGAAACGCGGGCGTGGCGCAATTGTTGCAAAGTATGCGCATTGACACGGCACAGGGAACGTCCGGGCGAGGAAAAGCGGCCGCCAAACGTGTAGATCAAGTCGTCATTCTATTCAGAATCAACGATTTGCGCTCGTTTCGGTGAGCGTCTTGCGTTGCCGCGCTCGCGTCGGGGAGCGTCAGGTCGGGCTGCGCTTGTTACATTCATTTACACGCACGCTCGCCGCCTGTGGCACAAAAACAGCAGGCGAATGCCGCTTTTGCCGCATTCGCCCGCCATCGACGTCGCGGGGCTGCACGCAACGCCGCCGTCTCCTCCCTGCCTAACCGGTTCGCCCGGTGCGTCCGGATCTGCTGTTTTTGGGACGGATCCGTGGCCGCGATCCGCATGGTTTGGGAGATCCCTGCGCTTACTGGTGGAAGCGCGCCTTGGCGTCCGCCTCGCAGGTGTCCTTGGGATTGCCGGCCAGCGCTTCGCAGCGTTCGAGCGCGGCCTTGTACTGCGCCTTGTCCGCCTCGGCATTGGCGTCCTGCCGCGCGGCCATCGTGTCCTTAGACGATTCCCGGCTCGTGCGCATGACCTTGGCATCGCCGTAGGCCTTGGTTTTGGCGGCTTCGGCGTCCTTGACGCAAACGTCCTCGTCGTTGCCTTTCTTGTCGTCGCAGCGCAACTTGGCAACGCTGTAATCGGCGTCGGCCTTCGCGACGGCGGCCTCGTAGCGCGCCTTGGGTGTTTGCTCATAGTCGGCTTGCGCATTGGCCTTGGCAATGGCTTCGTTGCCCTTTGCACTCGCGACACAGACACGCTTCGCGTTGTCCTTGAGCGCTTTGCAACGCGCGACCGACGCCTTGTAGTCGGCCTCGGCCGATTTCTGCGTCGCCTCGTAGCGATCCTTGGTCGCCGCGTCCGCCGCGTGGGCCGCCGCGGTGCTCAGCATTCCCGCGGTGCCCACGCTCAGGCTGGCGCAGGTCAGAATGTTCATGACAGTTCGATGTGACATGTCGGGGTCCTCCTTCAGGCGGGCAATGGAATGCGCATGAGGCGCAATGCCGATGCATCACAAGTTTCGGGGGGGCGGGGGGACATGCGGGGAACGTGGATTCGGCGATATGCCGGATTACTTGGCGCGATCGGCGGCGCCCTGAATGGCTTCGCCCCCTCGTTCGACGTCCTTGCCCGCGCCGTGGATGGTGTTGCATCCGGCGAGCCCCAGCGCGAAGCCGGAGAGCAGTGCGATGGCGATCAGTCGTTTCATTTGAATGTCTCCTTTGACAGAGGATGTTGTGCGACGCGCGGCACGCGCGCGAAGTGAAAGGGACGCGTCGGGGCGCCCGCCTCCCGGCGGGCACGGCGGCAAGCGCTTACCAAAGCTTGTGTTGGTCGTTCCACGTGTCGACTTCGCGTTCGGCTTCGGCCTTCGCCTTGCCGTATCGTTCCTGGATCGTCCCTACGAACTTGTCGCGGTTGCCTTCGATCTTGAGCAGATCGTCATCCGTCAGGTTGCCCCACTGCTTCTTCGCTTCGCCCTTGAGTTGGTTCCACTTGCCCTTGATCAGATCCGAGTTCATAGCAACTCCTTCATATTGGGTTGGGATAGGTTCGGTTCGGAGAATTTTCATCGCATCGGCACGCAAAGCGGCGCGCCTCGTTGCCGCGCTTTCGATGCGGCACGAGATTCCATGGTAGGGAGTGCGAAGTGTTCGCGATGTCAGCCGCGATAGCATCGCGGCGTAGGTGGCGTCGGGTTGCGCTGTCGGCGCATTCCGACGTGCTCGGTATCGAGGACGCAGTACCCAGGGCGCCGTATTGCGGATCAGGGGTTCAAGGCGTTTGCGGCGAGGCGCTCGCGCCGTCGTCGGGCTTCCCGGGGGCAGGTGTCTGTGTGGCGGTGCTTTCGGTGACTTCGGTCGCGATGTTGGGCGCGTCCGCCGGATTGCACAGCGGCAGCACGACCTGGATCTCGGTGCCGATTCGCAGCGGCAGCGAGTGAATGTCGATGCGTCCGCCCTTGGCCGAGACCCGTTGGCGCATGCCGAACAGGCCGTGTGTCTTGGGCTTGTTGAACTGATCCGGCGTGAGACCGATCCCGTTGTCGATGACTTCGAGACGCACCCGCTGATCGTCGCATGCCAGGGCTACGCGCACGGTAGTGGCACGCGCGTACTTGCCCGCGTTCGTGAGCGCTTCCTGGGCAACGCGGAACAGCACGATGGCCGTCGACTCCGGCAGGGCGAAGTCCTCTTCGGGCAGGTCGAGATCGAGCTGCCAGTGCTGTTGATCGGCGGTTTCCTCGGCGAGCGAGCGCAACGCCGTCACAAGACCGAAGTTGATCAGCACCGTCGGGCGAAGATTCTCGATGATGCGGCGCTTCGTCTGAATGCCGGCGTCGAGATTGCGTTGCGCTCGGGCGAGCTTCTCGGCAATCACCGGATCGACGTTGCGCAGCTTGTGATGCGCCCAGGTCACATCCATCTTGCAGGCGGTGAGAATCGCGCCGAGTTCGTCGTGCAGCTCGCGCGACAGTCGGGTCTTCTCGTCCTCGCTGACGTTCTGCAAGTGGGTGGCCAACTCGTCCAGTTGCTCGGTGCGCTCGCGCACGACCCGATCCAGATGCGCTTGCTGTTCGCTCAACCGGTCGCGCGCGAGTCGCTCCTGCCGCATCTGCCGGCCGAGGGAACGAAACAGCAGTACGAACAGCAGGATGGTGAGCACCGAGAGCGCGCCGGCGCTTATCGCCGAGATCGCCTGATCGAAGCGTCCGTCGTTCTGTGCAGTGCGCGCGCGCGCCAGCTCGCGGTTGTACAGGTCGGTGATGCCGTCTTGCACCGGCTCCATCGTGCCGATGCCGAGATTGGCAGGCGAGAGCGCCTCTTCGAAATTCATCTTCCCTTGCTTGACCGCCGCGCGTGCCGTTTCCATGGCGGTGATGCGCTGCGAGAACAGCGTCATCACATTGGCAAAGTCCTTCGTGGCCTGCGTGTCGCCCGTGGCTTCGTAATGCCGGACGATCAGGGCGGCGAGATCACGAATGCGACGCACGGCCGACAGGTAGGGATCGAGATAGATCGGGTCGTTCGTGAGCAAATAGCCGCGTTGGCTCGACACCACGGTCGACGTGCGCGCCATGATCTCGTTGAGTTCGTTGGCCGCGGTCATGGCCTGCAAGGCCGCCTCGTAGGTGGACGCCAGTCGGCGGTGCGCAGACTCCAGCCCGATCAGGCTGCCAACGGTGATGGCGATCGCCGCGATCATGGCGATGATCCAGCTTCGGCGACGCAACCAGGACGTGAGCAATCGAGACATGAGGGCCTGTGGCGAGGTGTTGAGGAGGGGCGTGCAGGGAATACCGATGATCGAACGCGTTTCGATCATAAGTCGAAAATCGCGTTGTTTCGCGAATTGTCAGTCAATTCCTACGCAAAAACCAGCGGGGTCCGGGCAGTCGCCTACGCGCCGTTTTTCTACCATTCACTCAGCGTCCGAGGGTTCGCGCCGCGTTGCGCAAACCGGTGTCGCGCCGTCGGAGGCGAACGAAGTCTCCGGGAAACGATGCATTGACCGAGGAGAGCGCTATGTTGAAGTGGGCGTTGATGTTCGCACTGATCTCGATCGTGGCGGGCCTGTTGGGCTTCACCGGGATCGCCGCGGGTGCCGCCGGGATCGCGAAGATTCTGTTCGTGCTGTTCCTGGTGCTGTTTGTGATCTTCCTGCTGCTTGGACTGACTGTCGCCAAGAAGATCGTCGATTAGACGGAGCGCTGCCGCACGGGGCTTGTCCGTGCGCTGAAGCGATACTGTGACGCGTCATGCAGACGCGCGCGGCCCGTTCCCCTACAAGGAGGTTGCGATGCTTCACTATGCTGTCGTTTTTTTCGTGATCGCGTTGATCGCTGCAGTGTTCGGCTTTACGGGAATCGCCGTCGGTGCCGCAGAGATCGCAAAGATCCTGTTCTTCATCTTTCTGGTGATCTTCCTGGTCACACTTCTCTTTGGGGTGTTCCGACGATAGATGACGTCTGGGGCCGCCCGGGCAGCTCGCCAGGCGGCCCGGCATGCTGGCTGTGGAGGCGCAGGATCTCGTGCGGCACCATTGAGAGTTACCGGCAGATGATTCATTATTCGAGCGACCGAGCGTCACTGGAGCTTAGATGTCACCGACAACAATAAAAATCCTGATTGCCGACGACCACGCGATTGTCCGTACCGGCTTCAAGCAATTCATTGCCGACGAGTCGGACATGGAAGTGCTGGGCGAAGCGGCGAGCGGCGACGAAGTGATCCGTGCGGTTCGCGATACAGCCTTCGACGTCGTGTTGCTGGATATCGCCATGCCTGACAAGAACGGTATCGACACGTTGCGCGTGATCAAACAACTGCGCCCGGCGCAGGGCGTACTGTTCCTGTCGACGTATCCTGAAGCGCAGTATGCGGTCAACCTGCTGCGCGCCGGCGCGAACGGATATCTGATGAAGGATGCGGCGCCCGAGGAAATCATCCGGGCTATCCGCACAGTGGCGCGCGGCCACCGCTATGTCAGCGAAGGTACCGCCGACCTGCTCGCGCAGAAGCTGGACCAGCCGGGCGACGAGCCGATCCACGAGCAACTCTCGGAGCGCGAGTTCCAGGTGTTCTGCAAGCTCGCGCAGGGCCGCACGCCCACCGAAATTGCGGACGAGTTGCATCTGTCGGTAAAGACCGTCAGCACGTATCGCGCGCGCGTGCTGGAAAAGATGCATTTGAAAACCAATGCCGACCTGACGCTCTACGCGCTCAAGAACGGCTTGATCAGTTGATAGCGAGGTTGTCATGCCAACCGGGAACGCGGCAACGCATACGGGGTCCGGTTTGCCCCTCAAGGTGCTCTTGATCGAAGACTCGGCGGTCATCCGCGAGAGCCTGTCCGAAGCGCTCGGTTCGACCGGGATGCTCCAGGTGACAGGCGTGGCGGAGACGGCCGACGACGCGGTCCGCACACTCCAGGAAGATTCGTTCGACGCGGTGATCGTCGATATTCAACTGCGACGCGGCTCGGGCATGGACGTGCTCTCCTACCTGCACGACGCGGGACTGCTGCCCCAACTGATGGCCATCGTGCTCACGAACTATGCATTGGCCACGTACCGCAAGCGTTGCCAGCAACTGGGTGTGCAGTACTTCTTCGACAAATCGCTCGAATTTGACCGCGTGATCGAAGTGCTCGACGACTTCGCCTCTCGCAGACAAGCGTGATCGCCGTCAGGTTCAGTCGAAATCCGATATAAGGAGATCAAGTTTTATTATTTTCATCTATTTAGATGCATGGGCTAGAATGTTGTCTTTGCACTGAATATCGAGTCAAGGCGGCGGCACTGCGGGCGGTTTCAGCAGTGGGGCTGCTATTTTTTTGCATGATCGAACTCCAGAACATTACCCAGCGTTTCGCTGGGCCCAAGGGGCCGATCGACGCGCTTTCCAACATCAGCCTGTCGATCGAGCGCGGCGAAGTCTTCGGCATCATTGGCCGCAGCGGCGCCGGCAAGAGCACGCTCGTGCGTGTCATCAATCTGCTCAATCGTCCGAGCGACGGCAGCGTGCGCGTCGACGGGCAGGACCTCACGTCGCTGTCGTCCGACGCGCTGCGTCAGGCGCGCCGCCGCATCGGCATGATCTTCCAGCACTTCAATCTGCTCAACTCGCGCACCGTCTACGAGAATGTGGCGTTGCCGCTGGAGTTGGCGGGTCTGTCGGCGGCGGAGATTCGCGCGAAGATCCTGCCGCTGCTCGAACTCGTCGGTCTGACGGCACAAAAGGATCGTTATCCGTCGCAGATTTCCGGTGGCCAGAAGCAGCGGGTGGGCATTGCCCGCGCGCTGGCGAGCGAGCCGCAGGTGCTGCTCTCGGATGAAGCGACGTCGGCGCTCGATCCCGAAACGACGCGCTCGATTCTCGAGTTGCTCAAGCGCATCAATCGCGAGCTGGGCCTGACCATTGTGCTGATTACACACCAGATGGAAGTCATCAAGCAGGTGTGCGACCGCGTCGCCGTGCTCGATGCCGGCCGTGTGGTCGAGCAGGGCCGTGTCATCGAAGTGTTCTTGCGCCCGCGTCACGACGTCACGCGTGCGCTTATCGGCGACGTGATTTCGCAGGAGCTGCCCGCGGGCGTTCGCGAGCGTGTCGCGTCGCGCATCGGCAACGGTCACGATCACCTGTATCGTCTGGCGTTCTCCGGCGCAGGCGTCGATCAGCCGCTGCTCTCCGAGGCGATTCGTCGCTACGAACTCGATTTCAACATCCTGCACGGCCAGATCGACGAGATCCAGGGGCAGGCGTTCGGATCGCTCGCCGTGCTGGCGGGCGGCACCCCGGCCCGGGTGGCCGAAGCCATGGCGTTCCTCGCCAGTCAAGGTGTTGTCGTTGAGGAGCTGAGCCATGTGGAGTGAAATGTTCGATCTCTTCGTCTCCTCCTTCTGGGAGACGCTCATCATGGTCGGGATTTCCGGCCTGATCGGTGCCGTGGTCGGCGTGCCGCTTGGCGTGCTGCTCTATCTGACGGATCGCAACGGCGTGTTGCAAAACCTGCCGACCAATCGTGTCGTCGGCATCCTCGTCAACGCGGTGCGCTCGACACCGTTCATCATCCTGCTCGTCGCGGTGATCCCGTTCACGCGTCTGATTGTCGGCTCGTCCATCGGCACGATGGCGGCCGTGGTGCCGCTCACCATCGCCGCCGCGCCGTTCGTCGCGCGCCTGGTGGAGACGGCCCTGCGCGAGGTCGACCGTGGCCTGATCGAGGCGGCGCAGTCGATGGGCGCGACCACCGGCCAGATCGTCACCAAGGTGTTGCTGCCCGAGGCCTTGCCGGGCATCGTGGCCGGTCTGACGATCACGTTCGTCAGTCTGGTCGGCTATTCGGCAATGGCCGGCGCCATCGGCGGCGGCGGTCTGGGCGACCTGGGCATCCGATACGGCTATCAGCGCTTCCTGCCCGAAGTGATGATTACCGTCGTGCTGATCCTGATCGTCTTCGTGCAGTTGGTACAGACGTTCGGCGACTGGCTGGTGCGTCGCCTGAGCCATAAGTAACATCTCATATAACAACGTCGCCGGCGCACCGGCACATCACACACACGAGGTTTTTCCATGCAACGTCGCACGCTTTTCAAACTGCTGGCCGGTGTCGGTGCCGCTACGGTTTTCGCCACGCAATTCGCCGCGTCGGCGGTTGCCGCCGATGTCGTCAATCTGAAGATCGGTGTCACGGGCGGCCCGCACGCGCAGATCTTCGATGAAGTGAAGAAGGTCGCGGCCAAAGACGGTCTGAATATCAAGGTCATCGAGTTCAGCGATTATGTGCAACCGAACGCCGCGCTGTCGTCGGGCGACCTGGACGCGAACAGCTACCAGCACCAGCCGTACCTCGACGCCCAGGTGAAGGACCGTGGCTACAAGCTTGAGTCGATCGCCAAGACCGTGATCTTCCCGATGGGCATCTATTCCAAGAAGATCAAGTCGCTGGCCGATCTGAAGGCCGGCGACAAGGTGTCGCTGCCGAACGACCCGACCAACGGCGGCCGTGCCCTGCTGTTGCTGCAGAAGCAGGGCCTGCTCAAGCTGCGTGCCGACGCCGGTCTGAAGGCGACGCCGCTCGACGTGGTCGATAACCCAAAGAAGCTGAAGTTCGTCGAGCTGGACGCCGCACAACTGCCGCGCTCGCTCGACGATGTGGCGGTGGCCGTCATCAACACGAACTTTGCGATGGAAGCCGGTCTGAACCCGAAGCGTGATTCGATTGCCATCGAAGACGCCAACGGCCCGTACGCCAACGTGTTGGTCATTCGCACGGCCGACAAGAACAAGCCCTGGGTGGCCAAGCTGATCAAGGCTTACCATTCGCCGGAAGTGAAGGCCTTCATCGAGAAGAAGTTCGGCGGCTCGGTGGTCACCGCCTGGTAAGTTCGGGAGGGCGCGCCGGTCGGCGGCACCCTCGCGAGGCAACGGCAACGCTTTGCGGCGTTGCCGTTTTTTTTCGTCTCCGCGCCGGAGGAATGCCGGGCGCACGCGATGGATATCCAGGGTGTTCGACGGTGGGGGTTTCGCCGTCTCGGCGTGTGTGGCAAATCCGACACTGTCACAGATTTGTCAAACAACGGCGATAGCCTGAGGGCAAGTAAAAGACGGTGCCTGCGGGCACCGTCAACAGACGCGGATACGGGCCATAGAGCAGCTACCGCAAGCGAAGCACGGGGAACGGGTGAAACGCTTCATCGAAGCGCAGCGCGCCTTCGATGGGTATGGACGCGCCCGGCACATGCCCGCACAACGCAATGCGATTTGCATGATGGCGGCGCACCGCACCGACCTACGGAGTTCCCGTTGAACCTTCCCCCGCCTGTCGCGATACGTCCGCCGGAGCGCTTTGCCGCGCCTGGAACACTGCACGATGCGATATCGACGTCCGTCGCGGCGTCAGTGCCCGATGCGGAACCCGACGAGGCCGCATGGCTCGCCGAGCTGTGCGAGGGTATCGGTCTGACCTGCGTGTTCCAGCCGATTCTCGACTTTCGCACGTCGGGCGTTGCCGGCTACGAGGGGCTGGTGCGGGGGCCCGCCGGCACGGCGATCCATTCGCCGCTGGCGCTGTTCGCCGCCGCGCGTCGCCACGGTCTGCTCGCGCCGCTCGAACTGGCTTGCCGTCGCACGGTGCTGCGTGGCTTCGTCGAGCAGGACCTGCCGGAACGCCTCTTCCTGAACATCGGTCCGGTCACTCGAGCGCACCCGGTCGGCGGCCTGAGCGAATCGCTGGGTCTCGACGAAACGTTTGCCATGCTCCAGCCGCTGCGCCTCGCCCCCGAGCGTGTCGTGCTCGAACTCACGGAGCATGCGCCTGCGCTGGATCTGGCAAGCACGCGCGCTTCGCTCACGGCGTATCGCGCGCTGGGTTTCGAAGTGGCGCTCGACGATATGGGCGAGGGCTATGCGAGCCTGCGGCTGTGGTCCGAGCTGCGGCCCGATTACGTCAAGATTGACCGGCATTTCGTCGACGGCATCGACACCGACACCGTCAAACTCCAGTTCGTGCGGTCGATGCGCCAGATCGCGGAGGCGAGCGGCACGCGGGTCATCGCGGAGGGCATCGAGCACGCCGAGGAATTGCAGGTCGTGCGCGATCTCGGCATCTTCCTCGGTCAGGGGTATTTCATCGCGCGCCCGGAAGCGAAGCCGCAACGGGCGATCACGGCCCACGTGCGGGCGGTTGTCAACGAGCGCCGCGCCTATGTACATCAACAACCGAGTCAACTCGGTGCGGGCAATGTGACGCTGGAGCGAATCGCGTCGTATGTGCAGCCAGTCTCACCGGAGATCCGCAGCGAAGATGTCGTGGCGCGTTTCGAGAGCGATGCGACGCTCGACGTGCTGCCGGTGGTCGAGCATGACCGTGCCGTGGGATTGATCGGACGCGCGTCGCTGATCGGCCGGTTCGCTCGGCCTTTTACGCGTGAACTCTACGGACGCAAGCCTTGCTCGGCCGTGATGGAGCCGCGCCCGCTCACATTCGACAAGAGCGCGCGCATTGAGGATCTGAGCCGCATGATTGCCGAAGGCGCCAGCCGGCAAATCGCGGGCGGTTTGATCGTCACCGATCAAGGGCGATATCTGGGCGTGGCGCAGGGCCACGCGCTGATGCGTCACATCACCGATATGCAGCTCGACGCGGCGCGGTACGCCAACCCGCTCACGCTGCTGCCGGGCAACGTGCCGATCGACGACTACATGGATCGCATGATCGGTGAGCGGCAGTCGTTCTTCGCCTGCTATGTCGATCTCGATAACTTCAAGCCGTTCAACGACGTGTTCGGCTACCGGCGCGGCGACGACCTGATCCAACTGGTCGCGCGCGTGCTCATGGCGGTGCGCAACCCTGAGCGCGACTTCCTTGGTCACATCGGTGGCGACGACTTTCTGGTGGTGTTTCGCAGCCCCGATTGGGAGGCGCGTTGCCGCGAGGCGCTCAGGCGCTTCGGCGAGGCCGTGACGGAATACTTCCATCCGGATCAGATCGCGGCGGGCGGGTTCGAAGCGGAAGATCGTCGCGGCATGATCATCTTTCACCCGATCACGAGCTTGTCGATCGGCGTGGTGGCGGTCACGCCGGAGAGCTTTCCCTCGCACGTGGAAGTCTCGGCCGCGGCCGCCGACGCCAAGAAGATGGCCAAGCGCGCGCTCGGCAACAGCCTGTTCGTCGAGCGTAGGCGCGCCCACCGGTGAGCGTGCCCGGCATGCCGCACATGACGTAAAAAAAGCCCGCCGCAAATGCATTGCAGGCGGGCTTTTCCGTCGGCGCTGCCGATGTTCGGAGCGCTTAGTGCGAGAGCGCGGGCATGCCTTCCATGCTGGCGACGTCTTCTTCACGCTCACCCGCCAGGTACGGCGTACGCCAGCCGGCCTTCACGCCCCAGTGATAGAACGCAAGCGACATGGCGGCCACAATCACCATATCCCAGCCATACGGCAGCAGGCCAAGACCGCCGAACTCCTTGCTGCCGATATACGAGCACAGCGCCATCGCCGGCAGGTAGCCGATCAGCCACCACGATGCCTTGAGGTCACGGCCGAAACCCTGCCACCGATCCTTCGCCTGATAGTAGAAGTAGACGGGCAACGCCACGATCACCAGTACGATGATCTGGCCCGTGAGCGGCCAGCGAGCCCAGTAAAGAATCAGCGACGCGCACACGAAGGCGAACGGTGCGATCAGTGACAGGCCTCGCAGGCGCAGTGGACGGTGCAGCTCGGGGGCCGAGCGACGCAGCGCCATCACGCTGATCGGGCCCGTCAGGTACGAGATCACGGTCGCGACCGAGATCACGGCGGCCAGCGAGTCCCAGCCGCGGAAGAAGAACATGAAGATGAACGAGATCGCCAGGTTAAACCACATCGCCGGGCGCGGCACGCCATACAGCGGATGCACGTGACCGAGGATCGCGGGCAATGTGCGGTTGCGCTCCATCGCGTAGATCATGCGGCTCGTGGTGGCCATATAGGTGGTGCCGGTGCCGCTCGGGCTCAGGAAAGCATCGAAATACAGCACGATGGCCAGCCAGTTCAGGCCGAGTGCGATCGCCAATTCCGCGAACGGCGAGCTGAAGCTCACCATGTGCCAGCCGCCGGCCAGCTGTTCGGGGGAGAGCGCACCGATGTAGGCCACTTGCAGCAGCAGGTAAATGACGGTGGCGAGCAGGATCGAGCCGACCACCGCGAACGGGATGCTGCGCCCCGGGTCGCGTGCTTCGCCCGCGAGGTTCACCGGACTTTGGAAGCCATTGAACGCGAACACGATGCCCGACGTGGCGACGGCGGTGAACACCGCCGACATGCCGTTCGGCGCGAAACCGCCGTGCTCCGCCACGTTGAAGTTGCCCGGGTGGAAGCCCGCGATCATCAGGCCGGCAATGGTCAATGCCGGAATGGCGAACTTGAACAACGTGATGGCCGTGTTGGCGCGCGCGAACAGTTTCACGCCCCAGTAGTTGAGCATGAAGTAGCCGATCACGAGCAGCGCGGAGAGCATGAGGCCGCTCGTGCTGAGCGTGCCGTCGACAAACAGGGCGTGCGTCCAGTCGTACGGCCACGTACTCATATACTGAATCGATGCTTCGGCCTCGATCGGAATAACCGAGACGATGGCAATCCAGTTGGCCCACGCGGCGATGAAGCCGACGAGGCTGCCGTGCGAATAACGCGAGTAGCGGACCATGCCGCCTGACTCGGGGAACATCGCGCCGAGTTCGGCGTAAGTGAGCGCGATGGCCAGGATGACGACGGCGCCGATGAGCCACGCGAAAAGGGCGGCGGGGCCGGCGATCTTGGCGGCCTTCCAGGCACCGAACAACCAGCCGGAGCCGATGATCGAGCCAAGACCGGTCAACATCAGGGCGAAGGGCCCGATGTTACGCATGAGGGGTTGATTGTTATCCATTCGATGTCTTCTCCACGCCCGGGGGGGGCAGGCACCGGTCCCGATGAGGGCGGGCGGTACGCTGCGCGAGGGCGGACAAATTTCCCGCAGGCCGGTCGCCGTCAGCACGGGCCTGACGGTTCGGGGGCGGCGCTGGCGGGGCGCGACTTCTGACTTCTGCTACTGAGTTTCGCGAATATCGAACGATTTCCACGTCGCGGCGTACTTGCGAGCGCGGCTACCCCGAATTGGGGTCGGAGTTCCCATTCGCGAAAAAAAGCGCGATTCTACCCGAGGGAATGGCGTTGTGTGGGACTTTGTGACACTTTCGCGATGGGATCGGGTTCGCCGACATCAGGTCGAAATGCGCGCAAGCCAGTCAGCATGCGGATCTCAGGGGGCGGGAAAGCCCTTATTACAGATTATTAAAGGGTCAGATGAATATCGGACCCGAATGAGGCGCGAATTCGCCACTGGGCACGGCGCGGTGTGATGTCGCTGTCAGATGCCGGGGGAGGGGGTAGGACGCTCGGTGCGCCCCGGCCCCCGGACCGTGCTTACAAGCCGAGATCCGCGTATAGGGTAGCCATACGCGCATCGATGTCGGCGGTCATTTCGATGGGGCGTCCCCATTCGCGCGACGTTTCGCCGGGCCATTTGTTGGTCGCGTCGATCCCCATCTTCGAGCCCAGTCCTGCCGTGGGCGACGCGAAATCGAGATAGTCGATGGGGGTCTGGTCGACGAGCGTCGTATCCCGGGTCGGATCGACGCGCGTGGTGATGGCCCAGATGACTTCCTTCCAATCCCGGATATCGACGTCCTCGTCGACCACGACGATGAACTTCGTATACATGAATTGCCTCAGGAAACTCCAGACGCCGAACATCACGCGCTTGGCATGCCCCGGATACGCCTTCTTCATCTGCACGATGGCCATTCGGTAGCTACAGCCTTCCGGAGGCAGATAGAAATCCGTGATCTCGGGGAATTGCTTCTGCAGCAGCGGCACGAAGACTTCGTTGAGCGCGACGCCGAGCACGGCCGGCTCATCGGGCGGTTTGCCCGTGTAGGTGGAGTGATAGACCGCGTTACGGCGCAGGGTAATGCGCTCAATCGTGAACACCGGGAACCACTCCTGCTCGTTGTAGTAGCCGGTGTGATCGCCGTAGGGGCCTTCGAGCGCATGGGCGTAACCCGCTGTCGCGCCGCGCGACGGCGGCGGCGGTGCGCCATCGGGTGCGCGCGGCAGTGTCGCGGCGGGGTAAATGAAGCCTTCGAGCACGATCTCGGCACGTGCGGGAACGCGCAGCGACTCCAATCCCGGTGTCAAACACTTGGCCAGCTCAGTGCGGCTGCCGCGCAGCAAGCCCGCAAACTGATACTCGGACAGCGAATCGGGCACGGGGGTGACGGCGCCGAGCATCGTCGCCGGATCGGCGCCCAGTGCGACGGCCATCGGAAAAGGCTTGCCGGGGTTCGCCTGTGCGAACTCGCGGAAGTCGAGCGCACCGCCCCGGTGGGCGAGCCAGCGCATGATGACCTGGTTGCGTCCGATGACCTGTTGGCGGTAGATGCCGAGATTCTGGCGTTTGCGATGCGGCCCTTTGGTAATGACCAGGCCCCACGTGATGAGCGGGGCGGCATCGCCGGGCCAACAGGTCTGAATCGGCAGCCGCGCGAGGTCGACATCGTCGCCCTCCCAGACGATCTCCTGACACACCGGGCTGCCGACTTCCTTGGGCGCCATGTCCCAAACGGCCTTGGCCATGCCCAGCAGCTTGCCCGCATCCTTGAGCCCGCGTGGCGGTTCGGGTTCTTTGAGCGTCGAGAGCAGGCGACCGATATCGCGCAACGAACCGAGCGCGTTCTCGCCTTTATCGACGCCCATGCCGAGCGCCACTCGTTCAGGGGTGCCAAACAAGTTGGCCAGCACGGGCATGTCGTAACCGGTCGGCCGCGCAAACCACAGCGCCGGGCCGGCCGCTTTGAGGACGCGGTCGGCGAGCGCCGTCATCTCCAGCACCGGCGATACCGGCACGTCTATGCGACGAAGCTGGCCGGATCGCTCCAGTTGCGCGGTGAAGTCACGAAGATCGACATATTTCATGAAACAAACCGTTACCAAAAATTTTTACGGAATTCATACGGCCGGTGAAAACGGCCGTTTGAATTCCAGGAAAGTCGGAGTGACACCCTTGTAAACGCGGGGTTTAGGCAGGGCATTTTACCGGTCAAGGTGTCCAGACGTCACGGCAAAACAGCTGTTACAAATTACTTTTGGTAATGTTCTGTCGTGATAATAGTATTGACTGTTTATATATGGCTGCTACAATCCGCCCGTTGAATCCAAAAAGGCGGCTTTGAAGACGGGTAGGCCGACCCGCTCAAGCTTAGCGACAACTACAACATTGACGTGGATTTTCAGTCGCTGGTTTTCTCACCGAGGTCGGGAAACCAGTGTTTTAGGAAGCAGCGCGGGCAATAGCTCGTCAGCGCCAGAGACCTGAACAGGTCGGCGTGCTGCGGCGGTAGTGGCATCGTCCAAGACACACACGATGCCCCGCCTTGTTCCCTATGCCGTAAATGAGCGTTACACGGGATGCCTGGCGGGCATCGCGGCTCATTTCCATACGCCCCGGGGCCACCCCGTGGTGACGGCGTAACCGGAGTACGTAGTATGAAGAAGTCTGGTTTATCACCCTGGCTACTGGCCGTGATTCGTGCGCTCGGCGCGCGAGGTACGGCAACGGTAGCCTTGGCTCGTCGCGATTGGCGTCGCCTCGCATGGCACGGCGGTCGTGTTGGACTCTATACGTCCAGCGCGGTGGGCCTGGTTGCCGTGGTCGGCACGCTGGCGCTGTGGGCGCAGCCGACGTGGCGCGCCGATCTGGCGTCGCAAGTCGGTCCGCTGCTCGAGGCCGCCACGGGATCCGCCCATGCGGCCGATCCGGGCGGCAACGGCGCTGTGGTCGCTGAGCGCTCGCCGTCGGACGCGTCGATGATGGCGCAAGCGGCGCAGCACGTGCCGTCGGCCGCCGTGCTCGCGGCCTATATTCCGAATCAGCGTGTGGCCGCCGATGCGCGCGCCACCAAGCCGCTGGACTCGCGCGAGCAAATCGCCGTCGCCGACTATCTGGCACGTCGCTATCGCGTGGCCGGAGACGTCACGGGCAACCTCGTGCGCGCGGCGTACTCGACCGGCAAGGAAGTCGGCCTCGATCCGCTGCTGCTGCTGGCTGTGATGGCCATCGAGTCGGGCTTCAACCCGTACGCCGAAAGTACCGTGGGTGCGCAGGGCCTCATGCAGGTGATGTCGAAGGTGCATCGTGACAAGCTTGAGTACTTCGGCGGTCCCGAGGCGGCCCTGCACCCCATTGCCAACATCAAGGTGGGTGCGCTGATCCTGAAGGAATGTATCGCCAGCGGCGGCTCGCTCGCTGGTGGTCTGCGCCGCTATGTGGGGTCGACCAGCGCAGGCGACGGTGGATACGGTGCCAAGGTACTCGCCGAGCGCGATCGACTGCGTAGCGTTGCCATGGGACACAAGGTCTCGCCGAACGCGCCGCAAG
Source organism: Pandoraea sp. B-6 (assembly GCF_000282835.1). Classification (NCBI taxonomy): domain Bacteria; kingdom Pseudomonadati; phylum Pseudomonadota; class Betaproteobacteria; order Burkholderiales; family Burkholderiaceae; genus Pandoraea; species Pandoraea sp. B-6. The sequence goes on from NZ_KB290558.1 coordinate 32,759, forward strand.
CGCCGGTTATCGTCAGCTCGGCCAAGCCTGTGGCGAAACCGGTCTCGGCTGGCAAGTCGGGCGAACCGACGGATTCGGTGGCGACGCCGGCGGCCTCGGTGGGCAAGGCGGCCGCCAAGTCGCTCGAAGCGGACGACAGCACCGCCGCCTGATCGGCCATCGGCGGCGTGGTGTGCCTGGGCCGGTGCATCGTTTTTCCCGTCGAGCCGTCGGCACGCGACGGTTCTCTATAGAGAGCGCCATCGCGGCCCAAGAAAAAACCCATCGAAGTGATTCGATGGGTTTTTTTGTTTCTGCGTCCCGAATACGGGGCTGGCCGGCGACTCAGCCGGCAGCGAACACCCGTTCGATGCGGTCCATCGCCTCGTGCAATTGATCGAGCGACGTGGCATATGACAATCGGATGTAGCGGCGCGGCTCGGAAAAACCAAAATCGAGTCCCGGCACGAGCACGACGTCGGCTTGTTGCAAGAGAGACTGCGTGAGGCGGTCGCTGTCGGCGGCGTCCGGATGCGATACGCCGGTGCAGTCCGCGTAGACGTAAAACGCGCCGTCAGGCATCACGGGCACCTGGAAGCCAAGGCGCTCGAGCGCCGGCACGATGTAGTCGCGTCGCTCACGGAAGGCATTCTTGCGCGCCTCGAAGATCGCCATCGTTTCCGGTTGGAAGCAGGCCGTCGCCGCGTGTTGCGCCACGGCGGAGGGGCAGATGAACAGATTCTGCGCGAGCTTCTCGAACGTCGACACCATCGACGGCGGCACGACCAGCCAACCAAGGCGCCAGCCTGTCATATTGAAGTACTTCGAGAAGCTGCTCACGACCAGGACGTCGTCGCCGAAGGTCAGCGCCGTGGTGGGCTGGCTGTCGTAGGACAGGCCCTGATAGATCTCGTCGACAAGCGTGAAGCCGCCGCGCGCGCGCACGGCTTTGACGATGCGGGCCAATTCCGCCGTCTCGATGGACGTGCCCGTTGGATTCGACGGCGAGGCGAGGAGCACCCCTTTCGTCGCCGCGCCCCAATGGGATTCGATGCGCTCGGCCGTCAACTGGAAGCGCTCCGCGGGGCCCGAGGGGATCAACACGGGTTTTCCGTCGAACGTGGAGACGAAATGGCGGTTGCACGGATAGCAGGGATCCGGCATGAGCACTTCGTCGCCCACGCCGACCAGCGCGGCACACGCCAACACGAGGGCGGCCGATGCACCGGCCGTCACGACGATACGCGACGGTTCGACCTCCACGCCGTAAAAGCTACGGTAATAACCGGCGATGGCCTCCCGCAGGGCGGGGATGCCCATCGCCCCCGTGTATTGGGTTCGCCCGTCGCGCATAGCCTTCACCGCCGCCTCGATCACTGCCTCGGGCGCCGTGAAGTCCGGCTCGCCGATGCCCATGTGAATGACGCGATGCCCCGCCTTTTCGCGCAGCGCAGCCTGCTTGGCCAGCTCCATGACGTGAAACGGGGCGATGTCGTCGACACGTTGCGCCAGCTTCAGTGCGGCGGGGGCGAGGTCGGGCGTTCGATCCATGATGTCGGGGGGGGAGACAGGAAGGAGAAGGTGGGGGACTTGTGCGGGGCGAACGCTACGGGGCGATTGCCCCGTTCGGCGTGCACGCGACGCGGGAGGAATCGTCAGGCCGGCCGGCCTGCGATACCTTGCGCAGCCCTCGCGTAGGGCTATGCGCTTTTGCCGCGGCCGCCATTGCGATTCGCGGCGACTTCGTCTGGCCGCACTTCCGCGGCCAACTTGTCGAGGACGCCATTCACGTAGCGAAAGCCTTCGACACCGCCAAAGGTCTTGGCGAGTTCGACCGCCTCGTTGATGACCACGCGGTACGGAATGTCCAGGTGGTGAATCAGTTCGTAGGCACCAATGACCAGCACGCCATGCTCGACCGGCGACAGTTCGGCGGCCGGGCGGTCGAGGTAGGGCTGGAGTTGCTGCGACAAGGCGTCCGCCTCACGGATGCTGCCGTGCAACAGGGCATCCAGGTGCGTGCGGTCGGCCTTGTCGTAGCCGGGGGTGGTGCGCAGGTGCGCATCGATCTCACCCGCGTGGTCGCGCGAGAGCAGCCATTGATACAACCCTTGCAACGCAAATTCGCGCGCGCGGCGGCGAGCACTCTTCATTACCGATTTTCCTCTTCTTCGTCTTCGTCTTCGTCCAATCCGTCGTCGCCACCGAGCATGTCGATCGCTTCGAGCAGATTGGCCATTTCCACCGCCACGCGGGCGGCGTCGCGGCCCTTTTCGGCGGCGCGCGCTTCGGCCTGTTCGTCGTTCTCGGTCGTGAGCACCGCATTGGCGATGGGAATGCCGAAGTCGAGACCAATACGCGAAATGCCGGCACCGCTCTCGTTCGAGACCAGTTCGAAGTGATATGTCTCGCCGCGAATGACTGCGCCGAGCGCGATCAGCGCGTCGAACTGGCCGCATTCGGCCATCTTCTGCAATGCCAGCGGAATTTCCAATGCGCCGGGCACCGTGACGAGCAGCACGTCGTCGCCATCGACGCCGAGGCGGTCGAGTTCGGCCACGGCAGCGGCGCGAAGTGCCGTGCAAACGGCGTCGTTGAATCGTGCTTGCACAATGCCTATGCGCAGGCCTTCACCGTCGAGTTCGGGCTGATATTGTCCGATGTCCATAATGGGCTTCCTCTAAAAAAGTACCGTCCAGGCGGTGCGGCCAACGTTGTGCCGGCATGCCCGAGACAGGCATGGCTCGGCAAGGTGATGCCCCGCTGCCACTGGCGGGCGGGCCATCGATACAAGACTATTCAGGCGCCCGGTGCGCCGGGCATCGGCTGGAAGCCGGTGACCTCCAGGCCATAACCTGCCATGTTGGGGATTTTGCGCGGGCTCGAGAGCACCCGCATTTTACCGACGCCCAGCTCGCGCAAGATTTGCGCGCCAACGCCGTGCGTGCGGAAGTCCACAGGGCGGCGCTTGGCGCGCGCCGCCTGCTCGGTTTCGTCGAGCGCTTCGAACTGATTGAACAGATGCTCGGGCGTCTCCACGCAGTTCAGCAGCACGACAACCCCTTTGTCCGCCTCGGCAATCGCTTGCATCGCGCCCGCGAGGGTCCAGGAGTGGGTCGACACGCCGGTCTCGAGCAGATCGAGCACCGAGAGCGGTTCGTGCACGCGCACGAGCGTTTCGTCGGCTGGGTTCGGAACCCCGCGCACCAGCGCGAGGTGCGGATTGCCGCTCGGCTTGTCGCGGTAAAGCGTGGCCTGGAACGGGCCCCAGGCCGTTTGCATTTCGCGCGTGGCGACCGTCTCGATCATCGATTCGGTGCGGCTGCGGTAGTGGATCAGATCGACGATCGTACCGATCTTGATGTTGTGCTGCTCGGCGAACTCCAGCAACTGCGGCAGGCGTGCCATCGTGCCGTCGTCGTTCATGATTTCGCAGATGACGGCGGCGGGCGTGAGGCCGGCCATGGCCGTCAGGTCGCAACCGGCTTCGGTGTGACCGGCGCGCACCAACACGCCGCCGGGCTGCGCCATGATCGGGAACACATGACCCGGCTGGACGATGTCCTCCGGACGCGCGTCGCGGCCAATGGCCGTCTGCACCGTGTGGGCGCGATCCGCTGCCGAGATGCCCGTGGTGACGCCTTCGGCCGCTTCGATCGACAGCGTGAACGCGGTGCCGTACTGGGTCCCGTTGCGGTAGGTCATCAGCGGCAGGTTGAGCTGCTTGCAACGCGCCTGCGTGAGCGTGAGGCAAATCAGGCCGCGGCCGTATTTGGCCATGAAGTTGATGGCTTCAGGCGTCGCGAACTCGGCCGCCATGACCAGGTCGCCTTCGTTTTCGCGGTCTTCCTCGTCGACGAGGACAACCATGCGGCCGGCCTTCAGCTCGGCAATGATTTCTTCTGTAGTGGCCAACGGCATAGCGGACAACGCGGGGCGGAATTTGGAAAGGCTCTATTCTACGCCAAGCGGGTGTCCGTCTGCGTCCGAATCTCGCAAGTGCGCGAATCCGGATCGGGTGGGGCCAGTGAACCGCGTGACGTGCCAATCCGGGCGACGTGTGGGCCGCGGGTGCGCCTTGCCGCATGAGAACATGAGGACGCCACCGAAGGGTGCGTCCCCATGTCTCATTTTGACGCCGAACGTCCGTGCGCTGGGCCGCGGCGCGCTACGTCACGCGCCGAGATACGCGCGTTTGATGTCGTCGTTCGCGAGCAGGTTCTCGGCCGAGTCGGCGAGCACGACGCGACCGGTCTCGAGCACATAGCCGCGATCGGCCACGTTCAACGCCTTGTTCGCGTTTTGCTCCACCAGAAACACGGTGACGCCTTCTTCGCGAATCGCGCGAATGATGTCGAAGATCTGCGCGATCACGAGCGGTGCCAGGCCGAGCGTCGGTTCGTCGAGCAACAGCAGGCGCGGACGGCTCATCAGCGCCCGCCCGATGGCCAGCATCTGCTGTTCGCCGCCCGACATCGTGCCCGCGCGCTGCTTGCCGCGCTGCGCGAGCCGCGGGAACAGTTTGAACACGTGGTCCATCCCGGCGTCGATCTGATCCTTGGAGGCGAAAAAGCCGCCCATCTTCAGGTTCTCGATGACCGTCAGACTCGGAAATACCCGGCGGCCTTCCGGTGAAATCGCCAGCCCCATGCGCATGATGTCGTGCGTGGCGCATCCCGTGATGTCGCGATCTTCGAACATGACACGTCCGCTCGATGCGCGCGGCGTGCCGCACACGGTCATCATCAACGTCGTCTTGCCCGCGCCGTTACTGCCGATGAGCGTGACGATCTCGCCCTTGTTCACTTCGATCGACACGCCCGAGAGCGCCTCGACAGCCCCGTAATGGGTATGGATTTGTTCCAGCTTGAGCATTATTCCTCCCCGAGGTAGGCCTTGATGACGCGCGGGTCGCGCCGCACCTCGTCGGGCTTGCCGGTCATGATCGGCTTGCCGTGTTCCATCACGAGAATCCGGTCCGACACGCCCATGACGAGGCTCATGTCGTGCTCGATCAGCAGCACTGAAATGCCGAACTCGTGACGCAGGTTGTCGACGAGTTGCTGCAACTCGACCTTCTCTTGCGGATTGAGGCCGGCGGCCGGTTCGTCGAGCATGAGCAGACGCGGTTCCGTGATCATGCAGCGTGCAATTTCGAGACGTCGCTGGTGTCCGTACGACAGCGTGCCGGCCTCGCGGTTGGCGACGGCCGTCAGGCCCAACCGGTCGAGCCACGCCTTGGCGCGCTCGAGCGCCGCGCGTTCGGCGCGACGGAACGCGTTCGTCGAGAACAGCCCTTGCAGAAAGCCGCTATGCACGCGCATGTGCTGTGCAACGAGCAGGTTCTCCACCACCGTCAACTGGCGGAACAGGCGGATGTTCTGGAACGTGCGTACGAGGCCACGTCGCGCCACGCTATGGCTCGGCAGGCCGGTGATGTTGTCGCCGTCGAGCGTGATCGAGCCGCCCGTGGGGCGATAGAAGCCGCCAACGCAATTGAAGACGGTCGTCTTGCCGGCGCCGTTCGGGCCGATGATGGCGAAGACTTCGTGCGGGCGGACGTCGAAATCGACGCCATCGACGGCCAGCAGACCGCCGAAGCGCATCTGCAGGCCGGAGAGTTTCAACAGTGCTGCACTCATTGCGGCAACTCCACGTGCGGGCGGGTGGCGGGCAACAGGCCCTGCGGACGCCACATCATCATCAGTACCATCACCAGGCCGAAAATCAGCATGCGGTATTCGGCAAAGTCGCGCGCGACTTCCGGCAGGACGGTCAGCAGAATCGCCGCGAGAATCACGCCGATTTGCGAGCCCATGCCACCGAGCACGACCACGGCGAGGATCAGCGCCGATTCGATGAATGTGAACGATTCGGGCGTGACCAGCCCCTGACGTGCGGCAAAGAATGCACCGGCGAGCCCGGCGAACGATGCCCCGAGTGTGAACGCGGAGAGCTTGATGCGCGTGGGGTTCAGGCCGAGCGAGCGGCACGCGATTTCATCTTCGCGCAACGCTTCCCAGGCGCGGCCAATCGGCATGCGGATCAGGCGGCTAGTGACAAACAGCGTGAAGCCCACTAACGCAAACGCCAGCAGGTAGAGGTAGATCACCATGTGCGAGCCGTCGTACGGCAAGCCGATCAGTTCGTGGAACGTCTTCACGCCATCGACACTCGATGATCGCGCCATCTCGATGCCGAAGACACTGGGCTTCGGAATGCCCGAGACGCCGTCCGGTCCACCGGTCAGGCTCGTCAGGTTGTTCAGCAGCAGGCGGATGATTTCCCCGAAGCCGAGCGTCACGATGGCCAGATAGTCACCCCGCAGGCGCAGCACCGGGAAGCCGAGCAGGAACCCGAAGGTGGCGGACATGAGTGCGGCAATCGGCAGGCATTCCCAAAAGGTCAGGCCGAAGTACTGGTTGAGCAGGGCATATGTATAGCCGCCGACCGCGTAGAAGCCGACGTAGCCCAGATCGAGCAGACCGGCGAATCCCACGACGATGTTCAGGCCCAGGCCGAGCACGCAGTAGATGAGGGCCAGCGTCGCCACATCCACCGCGCCGCGCGAGCCGACGAACGGCCACGCGAGCCCGATGGCGAGCAGCACCCACATGGCGCTCAGTTGCTGACGGCGTCCCAGGGTGGGGATGGCCGGCAGCGTGATGGCACGCGTCGAGCGCAGCAGGAACGGCTTGAGCATCTGGAACACGAAGACGACGGCCGCGGCGATCCAGACCGGACGCCAGTGCTGCTCGATCACGACGCGGTAGCCGTCGAGCTTCAGTTGCAGGCCGAGGATGGGGGCGGTGAGCACGATCGTCACGAGTGCGGAGATGACCGCACCCTTGAGGGTGTCGCCGGCCGGTGCGCGTTGGGCGGCGCCGGACTTGAGCGTGAGGGGTTGTGTCATGGTCGACCTCAGACTTTCTCGACGTCGGGCTTGCCCAGCAGGCCGGTGGGGCGGAACAGCAGCACCAGCACCAGCAGGCAGAACGCCACGATGTCCTTGTACTCGGAAGGCATGTAGCCGGAGGCGAGCGTTTCCGCCAGCCCCAGCAGTACACCGCCCAGCATGGCGCCGGGAACGCTGCCGATGCCGCCCAGTACCGCCGCCGTGAAGGCCTTGATACCGGCGATGAAGCCGATGTACGGATTGAGCTTGCCGATGGTCAGGCCGATCAGCACGCCGCCGACGGCCGCGAGCATGGCGCCGAGCACGAAGGTGAACGAGATCACGCGGTTCGTATCGATGCCGAGCAGGTTGGCCATGCGCATGTCCTCGGCGCAGGCACGGCAGGCGCGGCCCATGCGCGAGTTGGCGATGAACAGCGTGAGCAGAATCATCAGCGCGACGGTCACGCCTACGATCAGCATGCGCGCGTAGGGAATGGTCACCGTGAAGTCACCCATCGGGATATCGATGGCGCCGGAGATCAGCATCGGCACGGACACGTCGCGCGCTCCCTGGCCGATCTGCACGTAGTTTTGCAGGAAGATGGACATGCCGATGGCGGAGATCAGCGGTCCGAGACGCGGGCCGCCGCGCAGCGGGCGATACGCCACCCGCTCGATCGCAAAGCCATACAGGCCGGTGATCAGCACCGAGACCAGCAGCGCCGCGCCCAAAACGAGCGGCAACGGGTAACCCGCTGCGGTGCCGATGGCCGTCAGTGTGACGAGACCGACGTAGGCGCCGATCATGTAGATCTCGCCGTGGGCAAAGTTGATCATGCCGATGATGCCGTAGACCATCGTGTAGCCGATGGCAATCAACGCGTAAATCGCGCCCAGCGTCAGGCCGTTGACCAGTTGCTGGGCAAACTGCGGGAAAAATTCGTTCATGCGGGAAGCCTCGCGACGAGCGGTGGCCGAGCGCGAATGCACGCCGCCCGCCGGGAACGGCGGGCGGCTGGGGGGATTCGCTGGCCGGTAAAGCGTCAGGAAATCAGTTGGCGGCGGTCTTGGTGGCGTCTTTGTGCCAGGTGTAGACCACGAACTTGAACGACTTCAGATCGCCTGCCGCGTCATACGCCACCTTGCCGATCGGCGTGTCGAACGTGTTCGCGTGCAGGTACTTGGCCACCTTCTCCGAGTCGGTGCTCTTCGCGCCGGCAATGCTCTTGGCGATCAGTTGCACCGCCGTGTAGGCCGGCATCTGGAACGGACCGTTCGGATCGCGCTTGGCGCTCGCGAAGGCCTTCACCAGCTTGGCGTTGGCCGGGTCGGCCGCGAAGTCGGCGGGCAGCGTCACGAGCATGCCTTCCGAGGCCGGGCCGGCGATCGCCGTCACGTCCTTGTTGCCCACGCCTTCCGGACCCATGAACGTGGCCTTCACACCTTGTTCGCGTGCCTGGCGCAGCAGCAGCCCCATTTCCGGGTGATAGCCGCCGAAGTACACGAAGTCCACGCCCTGTGCCTTGAGCTTGGTGATGACGGCCGAGTAGTCGGAGTCGCCGGCGTTGATGCCTTCGAACAGCACAACCGGGATCTTGGCGGCGTCGAGGTCCTTCTTCACCGACGTGGCGATACCCTGGCCGTACGACTGCTTGTCGTGCAGCACGGCCACCTTCTTCGGCTTGACCTTGTTGATGATGTACTGCGCGGCCGCCGGACCTTGCTGGTCGTCACGGCCGATGGTGCGGAAGATGAAGTGACGCTTCTTGCCTTCGGTCAGTTGCGGTGCAGTCGCCGACGGCGTAATCATCACCACGCCTTCGTTCTCATAGATGTCCGATGCCGGGATCGTCGAGCCCGAGCACACGTGACCGATCACGTACTTGATCTTCTGGCTGACGATCTTGTTGGCGACGGCGACGGCCTGCTTCGGCTCGCACGCGTCGTCCATCATCACGGCTTCCAGCTTGTTGCCGTTCGCCCCGCCTGCCGCATTGATTTCGTCGATGGCGGTCAGCGCACCCGCCTTCACCATGTCGCCATATTGGGCGACCGAGCCGCTGAACGGGCCGGCGATGGCGATCTTGACGGTCTCGGCGTTGGCGCCCGTGCCGAGAACGGCAAGCGCAGCGGCGACGAACAGGGATTTGTGACGGAACTGCATCGTGGACATCTCCTTGATTTGTATTTTTTGAGCACCCGGTCGTGCGGTGCGCTTGATCGACGGCGGAACCCGGTCGGTATTGGCTCACTCCTGCCGCAGGCGACAGAAACGATGCGCCATAGTAGCGTAATCCGCCGTTAAATTGGAATAGCTATCCAGAGATGCCGTAAAACCCGCATGAATAAAGCGTTTCAAGACGGCGGAAAAAAAGAAATAAGAGTCGTCACAACGATGATGCGTAGTACTACGCAGATTGAAATCTAAAAAAATCGGCGATGAATCGACAAATCGAGGGGCGAGTCGGCGGCAAGGGAGAAGACGGGATGGATTGTCGAACAGGACATTTTGGATACAATCCGCCATTCATTGATATCCAATTCAGGCGGTTTGCATCCGATCTCGGAAGCGCCGGATCGATCGACGCGCTACATCGCCAAGGTGTGACGCCGATTGCGCGAGCGCCGGATGAGCGCGAGAAAGGCGTTGAGAATCGGGGAATCGTCGTCGCGCCGGTACATGCAGTTCAGTTCGATGGCGCGCAGATGTCGTGATTTCAGCGGTCGGTACACCACGCCGGGTAGCCGCAGGTTCGCCGCCGACTCCGTCGTCACGCAAACGCCGAAGCGGCTCGCGACGAGCGCGATCGACGTCACGACATCCTCCACTTCCTGCTCCACGCGCAACGTCACGCCCTCGGCCCGAAACGCGGCGGCGACTTCCTCTGCGAGTCCCGGCACCGGGGCGTTCGGATACAGGATCATTCGCTCGTTATCGAGATCCGCCAGGGTCAGCAACGCGCGCTCGCATAGCGGATGACCTTCGTAGAGCGCGACGAGAAACGGCTCGCGATGAATCCAGTCGACGACGAGATCCGGCTCGTCCGGAATCAGCCGATTGAAGCCAATGGCGATGCGCCGCTCGCGCAGCGCCGCGATCTGGTCGGTCTTCGACAGGTTGTGCAGGCCGATCTTCACTTCGGGGCGCTCGGTATGAAAGCTCGCCAGCAAGCGCGGAATCGCGTTGAGAATGCCCGAGCTGAAGATGCCGACGTCGAGCCGTCCGATATAGCCTTCGCCGGCGAGGCGCGTCTGCTCCTCGGCGCGGCGTGCGAGCGCCAGGATGTTCGGCACTTCGGCAAGCAGCGTCTGCCCCGCGGCGGTCAGCGTGGCGCCCTTGGGGGTACGCACGAATAGCGGTGTGCCCAGCTGGGCTTCGAGCGCGTGAATGTGGCGGGTGAGCGGTGGCTGCGCCATGTTCAGCCGCTGTGCCGCCCGCCCGAAATGGCCTTCCTGCGCGACGGCAAGAAAGTAGCGCATTTGCTTGATGTCCATGGACGGCTCCGTTCCGGCGGGATAACGTGATACCGAAATAGTATCGGAATCTGGAAAATAGGTATTGGACGGTATCTCTCGGCGCGCGCATGATGGCTTCCTCCGAAAGCTTTCTTTTCGGCATTTTCAGGGGGACAGCCTCATGCCAATCGTACAAATCCATTTGGTGGAAGGTCGCGACGACGCCACCGTGAAGGCCTGCGTCAAGGCCGTGGCACGCACCGTCCACGAGACACTCGGCGCACCGCTCGAATCGATCCGCGTGTATGCGACGCAAGTACCGGCCGCGCACTGGGCGGTGGGCGAGCACACCAAGGATGAGCCGGCGGCGCCGGCCAGGGCGGACGCCCGATGAGCGCGACCTCGCCGCGCGACGCCGCCACACAGGCGCGCCTGCAGCAGGCGGCCGACGCACTGCACGACGCCGGGCGCTCGCACCGCTTCATCGCCCCGCTGCGCGACACGTACGCGCCGCTCACCATCGATGACGCCTACGCCATTCAGCGTATCAACACCGAGCGGCATCTGGCGGCCGGGCGCCGCGTCGTCGGCTGCAAGATCGGCTTGACGTCGGTCGCCGTGCAGAAGCAGCTTGGCGTCGATCAGCCCGATTTCGGCTTGCTGTTCGACGACATGGGCTATGGCGACGGCGAGCCGATTCCCGCCTCGAT
>NZ_KB290558.1:43917-46792 GCF_000282835.1 Pandoraea sp. B-6
GCAGTCGCGTGGCCGACTGGAACATCCGCATCACCGACACGATTGCCGATAACGCATCGTCGTCGGCCTACGTGATCGGCAATACGCCGAAGACGCTCGCCGAATTCGACGTGCGCCTGTGCGGCATGGTCATGGAGCGTCGCGGCGAGCCGGTGTCCGTCGGCGCGGGCGCGGCCTGCCTGGGCAGCCCGATCAACGCCGTGGTGTGGTTAGCCCGCACGATGGCGGCGGTGGGCACGCCGCTCAAGGCGGGCGACCTGGTGCTTTCGGGCGCGCTTGGCCCGATGGTCGCCGTGGCCCCCGGCGATATCTTCGAGACCCGTATCAACGGCCTGGGCTCGGTCCGCGCCGTGTTCGAATCTGCCAGCGAGGCGGCACGATGAGCCACATTCAAGACTACGCAACGCTGCTCGACGACGCGGCCCATTTCGCGCACGAGGTCGAACAGTTCGATACCGACAATCGTCTGTCGCTCGACGACGCGTACGCCATTCAGGCCGCATCGCTCGCCCGCCGCGCCGAACGCGGCGAGACGCGTGTTGGCGTGAAGATGGGCTTTACCAGCCGCGCGAAGATGATGCAGATGGGGCTCTCCGATGTGATATGGGGGCGCCTCACGTCCGGCATGCAGATCGAGGAGGGGACGGCCATCGACTTCAAGCGGTACGTGCATCCACGCGTCGAGCCGGAAATCGCCTTCATCCTGAAGCAACCGCTGGAAGGCCATGTCACGGGCCCGCAGGCGCTCGCGGCGGTCGAAGCGATTGCGCCGGCCATCGAGATCATCGATTCGCGCTACAAGGACTTCAAGTTCACGTTGCCGGAAGTGATTGCCGACAACGCGTCGTCGAGCGGCTTCGTGATTGGGGCCTGGCACGATCCGCATGTCGATTTCTCGAATCTGGGATTGGCCATGACGATCAACGGCCGCACCGTGCAGGTGGGATCGACGGCGGCGCTGCTCGGCCATCCGCTGCGTTCGCTGGTCGCAGCGGCGCGTCTGTCAGCCGCCGCGGGCGAGCCGCTCCAAGCCGGCTGGATCGTGATGGCTGGCGGTGCGACACCCGCCGAATATATCCAGCCGGGCCAGTATGTGTCGGTGGAAATGGAGGCGCTCGGTCGCGTGGGCTTCCACGTTTAAGCGCACGCGGCGCACCCGGCGACGGGGATTCAGTCGCGCTTGACGCGGGCCATCACCCGCAGATCGCTCTCGATCATGCGCACGTCCGTGAAACTGAGCGCGAGCCTGTCGTCGAGCGACGTGAGCGCAGGCAGGTGGAACATGCCTTGCGCGTCGCCGACGATGCACGGCGCGAGGTAGGTGAGCAGTTCGTCCACGCAGCGCTCGCGCAGCAGTGAACCGTTGAGCTTGTAGCCCGCCTCCACGTGGAGTTCGTTGAGCTGGCGCTCGCCGAGCGTGCGCAGCAGCGCCGAGAGGTCGACCTTGCCGGTCGTATTGGGCAGGTCGAGCACCTCCACGCCCAGGTCGCGCAGACGAGACGCGCGCTCGTGATCGCCGTTGGCGCAGATTACGAGCGCGTTGCCGTTCGCGAGCACCTTGGCGGTCGGGGAAATCTCGAGACGCGAATCGACGACGATGCGCAGTGGCTGGCGTGTCGTTTCCACCTCTCGCACGGTGAGCGACGGATCGTCCTCGCGCACCGTGCCGATGCCGGTGAGAATGGCGCACGCGCGCGCCCGCCACGCGTGGCCGTCGGCGCGCGCGGCCGGGCCGGTCAGCCATTGGCTCACGCCGTTGTGCAGGGCCGTCTTGCCGTCGAGGCTGGCCGCCACCTTCATGCGGACCCACGGCGTGCCGCGCGTCATGCGGGCGACGAACCCGATGTTCATTTCGCGCGCCTCATGCTCCAGCAGTCCGCAGCGCACTTCGATGCCCGCGTCGCGCAGCAGGCTCAGGCCGCGCCCGGCCACGAGCGGGTTCGGATCTTCCATCGCGGCGATCACGCGTTTCACGCCCGCGTCGATGAGCCCCTTCGCGCACGGTGGGGTGCGGCCGTAATGGCTGCACGGTTCGAGCGTGACATAGGCCGTAGCGCCACGCACCGACTCGCCCCGCGTGCGCGCGTCTTTCATGGCCTGCACTTCGGCGTGATCCTGGCCGGCCGGCTGCGTGAAGCCTTCGCCGATGATCCGTCCGTCCTGCACGATTACGCAGCCAACGCGAGGATTCGGCGTGGTGGTGAACATCGCGCGCTCGGCGAGCGCCAGCGCGCGACGCATATAAGAGAAATCCTGTTCGGAGAACATGAGGCGTCAGAGCATCAGCGGCCGGTCGGTCAACGCATTGTCCGGCGCCGCGCCGGCATGGGCCGGCAGGAATTCGCGCGCAATGCCGCGCAGGGTGTTCAGCGCGTCGAGCACGCTCTGGACATAACGTTCGTCACGAAAGCCGGCGCTCATCTGCGCAACGACGGTGTCCCACGTGCGGGGGGATACCAGCGCGTCGACGCCCTTGTCGGCGATCAGCTCGATATCGTGATCGGCGATGTTGATGTACAGGAGAATGCCCGTGCGCTCGCCCGTATGCGCCACGCCGAGCTGGCGAAACAAGTGAACGGCGCGTTGACGGCAGGTATGCCCGTGCCATACCGCAGCAAGCGGCATGGCAGCTTCGATCACTAGGCGAATCTCGCAGCGGTGCTCCTTTTCGGAATCGCGGATGGCGGCTTCGAGCGCATCGAGCGCCTTGTCCGGGAAGAGCCACCGGGCGTGCGCTCGCCAGGTGCCCAAATGCCGCAGCCAGCGCGAGACATCGTGCGTCTTGTGTTGCGTTGGGATTGCTTCGTTTGCCATCGCCATCACCAGTTCCCCGACGAACCGCCGCCGTCGAATCCGCCACCGCCGCCGCCGAAAC
>NZ_KB290558.1:46802-57030 GCF_000282835.1 Pandoraea sp. B-6
CCGCCGCCGAAACCTCCGCCGCCGCCATCGAATCCGCCGCCGTCGTTGCGTCCCCAGCCGCCCAGACCGCCCAGGCCGCCACCCAGCCCGGCGCCGAAGCCGCCGGCACCGATGCGCCCGCGTTGGCCGGTGAGCACCCGCGAGCGCGGGTCGGTGGGACCCACGCCCGGCAGACCGGGCCCTTGAAACCGCCGGCGGCTTTCCATCAGGACCACCATCCCGATGATGAAGACGATGAAGAGCAGCGGCAGGAAATCGGACAGATCCGAGTGCGGCGCGCGCGTCGACGGCAAATTCGGGGCGGGCAGCGCCTCGTTGTTCATCGCCGCCTCGACCGCCGCGACGCCGGCGGCCAACCCGCCGAAGAAGTCACCGCTGCGGAAATGGGGGGCCATCACGTCGCGCAGGATTCGCCCGGAGATGGCATCGGTCAGCGAGCCTTGTACCCCGCGTCCGACTTCAATGCGCATCTTGCGCAGGTCGTTCGGATTGTTCTTCGCGATGAGCACGATGACGCCGTCGTCCACGCCCTTGCGGCCGGCCTTCCAGGCATCGGCCACGCGAATGCTGTACTGGTCGATCGTCTCGGGAGCCGTGCTCGGCACCATCAGAACGAAAATCTGGCTGCCGCGTTGTTGCTCGTATTGTGCGAGCTGTGTCTCGAGCGCGTTGCGCTGCTCGGGCGTGAGTGTGCGGGTCAGGTCGGTTACCCGCGCGGTGAGCGCGGGCACGGCCACGAGATCCTCTGCGCTGGCCGGCAACGCCAGCGAGCCCAGGCACGCCAACGCCAGCGCCAGCATCGCCCAAAGCGTCGGTCCCCAATGCCAACTGCGCGAGTGCCCGCCGCGCGCGTCATCCGTCACCGGACGGCGCGTCGGCATTCCACGGCCCTTTGGCGACACCTTGTAGTCCGCGGAGATGGCAGCCATGATCCGATCCTCAGAATTTGACGGCCGGCGCGGTCGAAATGGCCTTCTCGTTCTCGACCGTGAAGTTCGGCTTCGGCCCGTAGCCGAACATCTTCGCCGTCAGATTGTTCGGGAACTGGCGCACATACACGTTGTAATCCTGCACGGCCTGAATGTAGCGATTGCGCGCCACGGTGATGCGGTTTTCCGTGCCTTCGAGCTGCGATTGCAGGTCACGGAACAGACCGTCGGCCTTCAGGTTCGGATAGTTCTCCGAGACGGCCATCAGGCGTGAGAGTGCGCCGGACAGTTCGCCCTGCGCTTGCTGGAAGCGCTTGAACGCCTCGGGGTCGTTGAGCGTCTCCGGCGTGACCGTGATGCTCGTGGCCTTCGCGCGCGCGTTGATCACCTCGGTGAGCGTCGTTTGCTCGTGCGTGGCGTAGCCCTTGACCGTGTTCACCAGATTCGGCACCAGGTCGGCACGTCGCTGGTACTGGTTGACGACTTCACTCCAGGCGGCCTTGACCGCTTCGTCCTTGACCTGAATCTGGTTGTATCCGCAGGCGGACAGCAACGAGGTGAGCACCCCCAGCGCCAACCAGCGCACGAACGATTGGCGAAGCTTTGTCGGCAACGACACTTGCATGATGTTTCTCCCTGTGATGGTCAGACTGGCCGACTCGCTAGGTGTGCGAAATCCGGCCGAAGACAGCCACGTGACCTGCAACGATCACGCAATGGCGCGAAACGCGTCGCGGGCAGCGTCGAGCGTGGCGTCGATGATCGTGTCGTCGTGCGTTGCCGAGACGAAGCCCGCTTCGAAGGCGCTCGGCGCGAGATACACGCCGCGATCGAGCATCGCATGAAAAAACTTGTTGAAACGGGCCACGTCGGACGTTGTAACTTCCGCGAAGCTCTGCGGCACGTTGGCACGGAAGTACAGGCCGAACATGCCGCCGACGCTGTCGCCCGAGAATGGCACGCCAGCGCTCTGGGCGGCCTCGACGAGCCCCGTGACGAGCTTCGATGTGCGTTTGGCCAGATCCTCGTAGAAGCCCGACGCCTGAATCAGTTTGAGCGTGGCGAGGCCGGCGGCCACGGCCAGCGGATTCCCGGAGAGCGTGCCGGCCTGGTAGACGCCGCCCAGCGGTGCCAGGTGCGACATGATGTCGCGACGTCCGCCGAACGCGGCGGCCGGCATGCCGCCGCCGATGACCTTGCCCAGGCAAGTGAGGTCGGCCGTAATGCAGTACAGCGCTTGCGCACCGCCCAACCCGACGCGGAACCCGCACATCACCTCGTCGAAGATAAGCACGGCGCCATGGGCGGTGCACAGCTCGCGCAGCGTCTGCAGGAAGTGACGCGAGCCGCGCACGAGGTTCATGTTGCCGGCCACCGGCTCGACGATCACGGCCGCGATCTCGCCGCCTTGGCCGGCGAACAGTTCGCGAAGCTGTTCGACGTTGTTGTACTCGAGCACGAGCGTGTCGCGCGTGACTTCGGGCGGCACGCCGGCCGACGACGGCGCGTTGCGCGTCGAATCGGCGAACGTGAGCAGGCCGGAGCCGGCCTTCACGAGCAAGCTGTCGGCGTGGCCGTGATAGCAGCCCTCGAACTTGACGATCTTGTTGCGGCCGGTAAAGCCGCGCGCCAGGCGCAGTGCGCTCATCGTCGCCTCGGTGCCGGAGGACACCAGGCGCACCTGCTCGATGGACGGCACGAGGCCGCAGAGGGTCTCGGCCATCACCACTTCGGCTTCGGTGGGCGCCCCGAAGCTGAAGCCTTGCGACATCGCGGCGTGCACGGCGGCGACGACGTCCGGATGCAGGTGGCCGACGATCATCGGGCCCCACGAGCCGATGTAGTCGATGAAGCGCGTGCCTTCGGCGTCCCACATATAAGGGCCTTGGGCGCGGGCGATGAAGCGCGGCGTGCCGCCGACCGAACGGAAGGCGCGCACCGGCGAGTTCACGCCGCCGGGGATGGTCTGCTGGGCGCGCGCGAAGAGCGCGGCATTGGTAGTGTGTTCGGACATGACTTCGACTTTGTGTGCCTAATGCGTCGATTCTAGCGGATGGCGGTCAAGTCCGGGACTTCTCGCCGCGCGGGGCTTCTGTTAGATTGAAGGTCACTCCCTCAACGTCAAGGAAAAACAGGCCCGCCGACATGTTCACCGTCCATTCGCAACGCCCCTCGATCACTGTCTCCACGCTCGACCTTGAACGCCTCGAAGCGCTCATGGCGCAGGCGCCCCGCGCGGCATTGCCGTATGTGGAGGCACTCGAAACAGAGCTTGCCCGGGCGAGCGTCGTCGAACCGGAGCAGATGCCGGCCGACATCGCCACGATGAACTCGGTGGTGCGCTACCGTGATCTCGCCGCGCAGCAGGAACATCGCGTCACGCTTGTGTATCCGCAACATCTGGCGAGCACGCCGAGCGGCATTTCGGTGCTCGCGCCGGTGGGTAGCGCGCTGCTCGGCTTGCGCGTCGGTCAGTCGATTCAGTGGCAAGTGCCAGGCGGCCACCAGATCGCGCTGACATTGCTCGGCATCGATTACCAGCCCGAAGCTGCCGGCGAATACCACCGCTGATCCCCCGTCTCCGACGCCGTACTGGGAGATTCGGTTCTCCCGAGTCTTCCTACCGTTCCTGCCTGTTCGTCAACCCCTCCTGAAGCTTCCACCGCTTCCCGCAGGTCCGCAAACCCGCAGTTCCCGTCGTTTCCCAAGTCCGCCGGCTCAGCGACGCAGCCAGCCGCGCGCAATCGGCCACGCCATCAGGCGGCGATAGAGGGCTTCGAGGATAGCCGCGACGATACGACTCGTCTCACGCGCACTCGCGGTGTGCATGATGAGCGCCACTACGATCGATACCGCCAGCGCACCGACCATATCGAGCGGCCAGTGCACGCCAAGGTAGACGCGCGCCCAGCACACGGGCACGGCGCATAGCAGCAGGAGCCGGCCGAGCAGGCGAGGCGAGCGCGCGAGCGTGCCCATCAGGACGAACGCCGACGTGAACAGGATCGACGCGTGATTGCTGGGGAAGGCACTCGTCGGCGCATGCGGGAGCAGGTTCGTGCCGAGACCGACGACGAACGGCCGCGGTTCGAACCAGGCCAGACCGATCACACCGTTGACCAGTAGCGCGAGCGCTACGCCCAGCAGACCGTGCACGGCCCCCTCGCGGTCGCGACCGCCAGCGAGCCACAGGAGGGTCAGGCCCACCGGGAGCAGCAGGATCAGGTATTTGGCGAGGAGAACGGCGATGGCCAGTTCTCCTTCACTGACATTGGGCGAGGCATTGACGGCCAGGAACAGGGCGCGGTTGATTGAATCCATGAAATTCGGGGAGCGGGAAGCAGAAATAGGCCAGACCGGTTGCCCGGTACGCCACCGGGCGGCGTGCGGTGCCGGTGCCTCGACGGCCGCCGGTGGGCGGTTTGTGACGAAAACATGACAGATTCTGACTGAGCCGCTTCCCGCTGGAAAGTTGCATTCGTCATCATTTTGTAACACGGTGAATTGTCACTTTTCTTTCGACGCACTCGGGGGTAAAATCGCGCCGTCATAGCTCTCAGGAGGTCCTTCCGTGGACAGTAGTTCTAGTGGTAGTTGCCGGTCGGCGCAGGTCGACACCATCACCGCGAGTTAGTCCCCGGGATCTTCCCTGCCGCTAACTCGCATAGCCGGGTTGGCGCGCACCTCTGATGTACGCATCGAATGTCCAATGCCCTTGGCCGCCGCGCCGAAGGGTTTTCTTGGGCCATACCGATAGCGTCCGTCTTTCGTAGCACGCTCCCTAATTTGCTTTACGTCTGCCGTTCGGGCTGTCCCGTTGCGCGCAGGGGTTCGTTTTCAGGCCGTTTGCCGTGGGCGCCGGTGATGAAATGCGAGTCTCTCGTGCGCGCCGGGCCGATTGCCGCGCGGCCGGGAGAATCATCGTGTTCCGTTACTCCATGACCCTTCGCGGAGGCAATCCGCAAGCCCTGATGCTGCCCACCGAGTGCCTGCATCACTATCACGTCGCCCCGCATGCCGAGGACGCCGCTGTCACGGCGCGCCCGGGCGCGAGTGCGCGACTCGGACAGTGGCTGCTGGCGCTCGTGCGTCGCAACGATCCGACCGGACGCGCGGGCTGAGCCTGCGCGATAACGGTCCCCAGGCATCGGCGACTGGCCGGTGCCCAGCGATATCAACCGTATTTTCAGGATGTATCCGATGCAACAAGCTCTCACGTTCAGCGAGCGACTGATTGCGGTGCTTGGCGCGCGCCTTGGCCTGCGCTTCTTCCGCCGCCGCGACATGCTCGAAACCCTCGATGCGCCAGCGCATGGCCACGAGGCACCGCCAGGTTTGCTCGACGCCGCCCGCGACGCCGGCCCCGATCTGCTCGCCCGTCTGCACACGACGCGCGACGGTCTGTCGGATGACGAGGCCGCCACCGTGCGGGCACACGTTGGCGTCAACGAAGTCGAGCACGAAAAACCGTTGCCCTGGTGGCGGCACCTGTTCAACTGCTACCGCAATCCATTCAACCTGCTGCTCTCGGCACTGGCCGCTGTGTCGTACGCGACCGACGACACCGAGGGAACGATCATCATCGCGTCGATGGTGATCATTTCCACGGTGTTGCGATTCGTGCAGGAGGCGCGCTCCTCCAAGGCGGCGGAAAAGCTCAAGGCCATGGTGAGCACCACGGCGACGGTGCTGCGCCGCGAAGTGTTCGGCCATGAGGGCGTAGAGGCCGACCACGTGCGCCGTCTGGGTCGCATGGGCCGTGAAATTGCGTTGGCCGAACTCGTGCCGGGCGACATCGTGCTGCTCGCGGCGGGCGACATGATTCCGGCGGACGTGCGCATTCTCGCGGCCAAGGATCTGTTCGTCTCGCAATCGGCGCTTACCGGCGAGGCACTGCCCGTCGAGAAATTCGCGCACGCTTGCGAGTCCGGCGGCAGCAATCCGCTCGCCTACGACAACCTCGCGTTCATGGGGACGAACGTCGTGAGCGGGTCGGCCACGGCTGTCGTCGTGGCGACGGGGGCGCGCACGTTCTTCGGCTCGCTCGCGCAGCGCGTCACGGCGCAGCAACCGACGGTGACGTCGTTCCAACAGGGCGTGAATCGTGTGTCGTGGGTGCTGATCCGCTTCATGCTGGTCATGACGCCCATCGTGCTGCTCATCAACGGTTTCACCAAGCACGACTGGCTCGAGGCGTCGCTGTTCGCGCTGTCGGTGGCGGTGGGCCTTACGCCCGAAATGCTGCCGATGATCGTGACGGCCACGCTCGCCAAGGGCGCGGTCGTGCTCTCGCGCAAGAAGGTGATCGTCAAGCGGCTCGATGCGATCCAGAACTTCGGCGCGATGGATGTGCTGTGCACCGACAAGACCGGCACGCTCACGCAGGACAAGATCTGTCTCGAACGTCATACCGATGTCTGGGGCCACGCCTCGGAAGATGTGCTCGAGTATGCCTATCTCAACAGCTTCTACCAGACCGGCCTGAAGAACCTGCTCGACGTGGCAGTGCTCGATCATGGGGAGCTGCACCAGCATCTCGACATCGTGAACCGGTATCGCAAGATCGATGAGATCCCGTTCGACTTCCAGCGCCGTCGCATGTCGGTGGTGGTCAGCGAGAACGGCGATCATCACGAACTGATCTGCAAGGGGGCGGTGGAGGAGGTGATGGCCGTGTGCAATCGCGTGCAGCATGGTGCGAACGTCGAGCCGCTCACGCCCGATGTGCTGGCCCGCCTGCGTCGCGTCACGGCCGACCTGAACGCCGAAGGTCTGCGCGTGGTGGCCGTGGCAACGCGCCACTTGCCACCGGTGCGCGACAGTTATGGCATTGCGGACGAGAGCGAACTCGTGCTCGTCGGGTATATCGCGTTTCTCGATCCGCCCAAGGAGTCGACGGCGCCGGCGCTCAAGGCGCTCGCAGCGGCGGGTGTCCAGGTCAAGGTGCTCACGGGCGACAACGATCTCGTGACGGCGAAGGTGTGCCGCGAAGTGGGGCTGGCGGTGAACGGCTGCGTGCTGGGCGACGACATCGAGGCGATGAGCGACGCCGAACTGGCGCACACGGTCGAACGCGCCAACGTATTCGCCAAGCTCACGCCGTCGCACAAGGAGCGCCTGGTGCGCCTGTTGCGCGCGAACGGCCATGTCGTTGGCTTCATGGGCGACGGCATCAACGATGCACCGGCCTTGCGCGCGGCCGACATCGGCATTTCGGTGGACACGGCGGTGGACATCGCCAAGGAAGCGGCCGACCTGATCCTGCTGGAAAAGAGTCTGATGGTGCTGGAGCAGGGCGTGATCGAGGGGCGTCGCACGTTCGCGAACATGCTCAAGTACATCAAGATGACCGCCAGCTCGAACTTCGGCAATGTCTTCTCGGTGCTGATCGCGAGTGCGTTCCTGCCGTTCCTGCCGATGCTGCCGTTGCAACTGCTCACGCAGAACCTGCTCTACGATTTGTCGCAGACGACGATACCGTTCGACAACGTCGACGACGAACAGCTCACGAAGCCGCAGCGCTGGAATCCGGCGGATCTGTCGCGCTTCATGGTGTTCTTCGGCCCGATCAGTTCGATTTTCGACGTGCTGACGTTCGTGGCGATGTGGCATTGGTTCGGCGCGAACAGCGCCGAGCATCAAACGCTGTTCCAGTCCGCCTGGTTCGTCGAGGGGCTGCTGTCGCAGACGCTCATCGTGCACTTGATCCGCACGCGTCGCATTCCGTTCGTGCAGAGCCGCGCGGCATGGCCGTTGCTGATGATGACGGCCGCCGTGATGCTGATCGGCGTGATGCTGCCGATGTCGCCGTTCGCGGACACGTTCAAGATGCAGGCATTGCCGCTCGCGTACTTCCCGATGCTCGCGGCCATCCTGCTCGCCTACGCTGTGCTCACGCAAATGATGAAAGGCATGTTCGCGCGACGGTTCGGGTGGCAGTGAGCGCGCGCGCCTCGGCCTGACGCACCACGCCAGCGGCGAGAGGATCGCCGCTGGCGTTCACCTCATGGGTTCCGGGGACGCTCAGTCATCTACCCAGGTCCCGGACGGACGGTCGAAATGTTGGCTGCGAGGGGCGAAGACGTCGCGCGCATCGTCGAGTTCCAGCGTCACGTCGAGCGCGCCGTCGTTATCGCGTGTGGCGCTCGCGAACTACGGTCAGCTTGAGTGTATTCGCATTGCGACGTCAGTCGAAGCGCAAGGACCGTGCGCGACCTCCACACGGCGTTTGGGTGACACGGTGATGTCCAGTGCTGCATACAGCTCGTCGAGCGCTTCCCGTGTGCCGACGAGCAGCGCCGTCGTTTGCCCGCTCATGTCGGTGACGACGCTCACGAGCGTTTTTCCCTGACAGGTCTCGCGCGCCGCAACGAATTGCGTCGAGGTCAGAGCCGCGAGCGTGGCGAAGCGGTCGGCCTGCACTAGGCCGTTGATCTGGAAGACAGGTTGCGTGGCGCCGGTGGCGCGCAATGCGAGTTTTACGTTGACACCATCGCTGCGGGCGCCAAGCGCGGTGAGCAGCTTGTCGCGTCCCTGCGGACCCAGCGCGCAGCGATCGCCGTGAACCCATCGTGAAATCGTGTTGCCGGTCATGCCGGTCGCGTAGGCGAGCCTGGCCAACGGGGTGCCCGAGAGCTTGATCAGCAGACGGGCGATGGTGCGGTGACGCTGTTCGATGTCGTCCATATCGGGTCTCGTGTCGTGGGGAAGGGCGGACAGGCCGCGCCGTTCGGACTCAGAAGGCCATCGTCACTTCGAGCTGGACGTCGATCGCTTTGCGAAGGGCGTCCGAGCACGGCATGAGCGGACGACGAACCGTCTCCGGGCACAGGCCCAATGACGCGAGCGCGGCTTTGATCGCCACGGGATTGGGCTCGGAAAACAGGCGTCGGATGAGCGGCTTCATGCCGTTGAAGAGCATTGTGGCGTGCACCATGTCGCCCTCGCGCGCGTAGCGAAGCAGCTTCAGATAGAGATCCGGCCGCACATGTGCCGCCGCCGAAATGCATCCGCGCGCACCGGCGTGCAGTGCGGGCAGCAACTGCATATCGTCGCCGCACAGCACGGGCATGGCGACCTGCGACGGCAGGTGCGTGAGCGAATGCTCGTCGCACTCCTTGATCGCCGCGAAGGCGCTGTGTGATGCCAACGCTCGGATCGTCTCCACACCGAGCGCCACGCCAGTACGCAGCGGCACGTTATAGAGCACGAGCGGTTTGCGCGTCACGGCTGCCAGCGTGCGGTAGTGCCAGAGGATGCCGTCTTGCGACGGTCGCAGATAGTAGGGCGGCGGCACAAGGTAACCGGCGAGCGGCAGATCGTCGAGGCTGCCAATCTGATGCGCGGCGTCCGACGTGTCGGCCGCGCCGACGCCAGCCACGACGGGCGCATGGTCTTGGGCGAGATGGCACGCGGTCTCGACGAGCCAGCGGCGTTCGTCGGGGGCCAGCAGCGCACCTTCGCCCGTGGTGCCGGCCACGACAAGACCGCTGACCCCGGCAGCAAGGTAGAAGTTGACCAGACGGGCGAAGGCGCTGCGATCGATCTGTGCGCCGTTCGCGCCTGTCATGGGCGTGACGAGGGGAATCCAAACGCCTTCGAAGATGGCTGGGTTCATGGCGGGGGGCGGATTGGCGGGGCGAAGGGGGCGGAACACCGGGGACGTTGAACGCTCAGGCGGCGGGGCGAAGACGCAGCACACCAAATTCAGCTTCTGGCAGCGATTGCATGACGGCGAGCATGGCCCGCGAGGCTTCGACGCGCGGCAACGCAATCGATACCACGGCGGCGGTATCGTGCCGGATCGGGCGAATTGTCTCGACGCGCCACGGCAGCGGCAGGCTCATCGCCAGCGTGACGGCGAGCGTGGAGACGGCCGCGCGGCTGAGCGTGATGTCGAGCGTTGCATCGAGACGTGCGCGTGGGGGGCACCGATGGCGCTCACGCGCGGCGGAGAAAGCGTCGGCCAAGACGGCACTTGCATCGGGAGGTTCCAGACGGGCGCGTTGGGCGATGGTAGGCATGGCAACGTGTCGATTGACGACAGGGGTGACGACGGAGCCAGTCTAGGGATGCATGAATAAAAAAGGCGTCAAGATTTCTTGACGCCGTCCCGACGCGGCGGCAGCCCCACGGTCATGGCGGGCTTCGGCCGACCGCATGAATCCCATCGTCGTGTGACCTGACAATCGCCACCCGCAACCTATACTTTCAGAATGATTTTGTTTGCCATCCGCAGAAGGTGAAATCGCGCCCCGCAGGCGTCGCGTGGTATACGGCGCGGTCATCCAGCCAAGACG
>NZ_KB290558.1:57040-66283 GCF_000282835.1 Pandoraea sp. B-6
AGACCATCATGACCCGCAAATTCATCGATTGCCGGGAATTCCCGAGCGCAATGAACTGTTCCGTAGCGCTATCCGCAGATTCCGAAAACGAACTGATGGAAGCGGCCGTGCAACACGCCATCACGGTTCACGGACATACCGATTCCGCCGAGCTGCGTTCGCAACTGCGTACGCTATTTCACGACGGGACACCGCCGATCGACGCACCACGTCACGCGTAATCGCACATCGTTCGCCGGACAGTCACGAGTGCTTCGGATACTCCGAGTCGTCGAACAGCACGCACGCGCCATGCGGTGCGGCGCCGACGTTGCGCCGGAATAGGCGGAATACGTTACGCCACGGGTCGAACGGCCGTTGCGGTTCCGGGGCCGGAGCACGCGCGGCGAGCGTGGCGTCGTCGACTTCGCAGTGCAGCAGGTTCTTCTCGCAATCGATCGTGATGATGTCGCCATCCTGCACGCGCGCGAGCATGCCGCCTTGCTCCGCCTCCGGCGACAGGTGAATGGCGGCGGGCACCTTGCCCGACGCACCGGACATTCGCCCGTCAGTCACGAGCGCCACATGATGGCCTTCGTCCTGCAGGAGGCCGAGCATCGGCATGAGCTTGTGCAACTCCGGCATGCCGTTGGCCTGCGGGCCCTGGAAACGCACCACGACGATGACATCGCGCGTCAGTTCTCCCGCCTTGAACGCCGCTTGCGCGCTCTCCTGATCAGAGAACACGCGTGCCGGAGCGCGAACCGTCTGATGTTCCGGCTTGACGGCGGATGACTTGATGACCGCGCGCCCCAGGTTGCCCGCGAGCATGCGCAAGCCGCCTTCGCGCGCAAACGGGCGCGATGCCGGGCGCACGATGCCCTCGTCGAGACTGTTGTTGGGGGCGTCCTGCCAGGAGAGCACGTCGTCGTGCAGCACGGCTTCCTGCGTGTATGGGCGTAGACCGTGCCCCATGACGGTGGTCACGTCATCGTGCAGGAATCCGGCGTCGAGCAACTCGCGAATCAGGAAGTTCAGGCCACCCGCCGCATGGAACTGGTTCACATCCGCCTTGCCGTTCGGATAGACGTGAGCGAGCAGCGGTGTGACGTCCGACAGCTCGGCGAAGTCCTGCCAGTCCAGCAGAATGCCGCCCGCATGCGCCATCGCCACCAGATGCAGCGTGTGGTTGGTCGAGCCGCCCGTGGACAGCAGGCCGACGACGCCGTTGATGAACGCTCGCTCATCGAGGATATGCGACGTGTTGATACCGGTCTTCGCCAGCGCCACGGCGCGCGCCGTGGCCGCCTGCGTGAGCGCATGACGCAGCGGCGTATGCGGATTGACGAATGACGCGCCGGGCAAGTGCAGCCCCATGAATTCCATGAGCATCTGATTGCTGTTGGCGGTACCGTAGAACGTGCAGGTGCCTTCGGTGTGATACGCGGCGAGTTCGGAGTCGAGCAGCGCCGCGCGCGTGACGCGGCCCGCAGCATACTCCTGCCGGATGCGCGACTTCTCGTCGTTGGGCAGCCCGGAGGGCATCGGGCCCGCCGGGGTGAAAACGGCGGGCAGATGGCCGAACGCCTGGGCGGCGATGACCAGCCCCGGCACGATCTTGTCACACACGCCGAGGAACATGGCGGCGTCGAACATCTGGTGCGAGAGCGCCACGACCGAGGCCATCGCGATCACATCGCGCGAGAACAGCGAGAGTTCCATGCCCGCATAACCCTGCGTGACGCCATCGCACATTGCGGGCACGCCACCGGCCACCTGTGCGCTGGCACCATGCGCCCGTGCTGCGGACTTGATGACGTCGGGGAACTCAACGAACGGGGCGTGCGCCGACAACATGTCGTTGTAGGCCGTGACGATGCCGATATTCGGCGTGCGCTCGGTGCGGATCTTGATGCGGTCGTCGGCGGGGGCGGCGGCCAGCGCGTGCGCGAGATTGGCGCAGCCGATCGACTCGCGACCGGGCTGCCCCTGCGTGGCGCGGGCCACGCCCTCCAGATAGGCCTGACGGCTTGAACGGCTGCGCTCGATCAGTCGCTGGGTCACACGCTCAACCACCGGATGCAGCGGTACATTTTGCGAAGACTGGGTCATGGGGTGTCCGGAACGTTGTAGGTCGCTCGACGTGGGTGATGTAGTCAAAGAACGAAACTTTGTTGATTTAAAGTGTAGTTAAACTACAATGCAGTGTCAAAGTTGCGCTTCTTCGGTGACATTCGGACATTTGCCGTGTCCGGCGGCCCATTCGCCGCTTGCTGGCTCGCCCGTTGGCGCGCCGAGCGGAGCCCGGGAGAAGCGTTCGGCCGCACGGGAGTCCACGCTGTCTATGACCACGCCTTCACCCTATACCTTTGTCTTGTTCGGCGCCACCGGCGATTTGTCACTGCGCAAGGTGCTGCCCGCGCTGTTCCGGGCGTTCCGCACGGGGCAATTGGGCGCCGATGCCGACGCTGGCGCCGGTGCGAGTACCGGCCGCATTTTGGCGATTGCCCGCAAGCCGATGGAGGCCGCCGCGTATCACAAGTGGTGCGAGGAACACGTGCGCGGGCACATCAAGTCCGATGTCTGGGACGAGGGCGCATGGTCGCGGTTTCTCGCCACCATCGACTACATGCCGCTCGATCTCGGGCGTGAAGCCGAATTCGGCGTACTGGCCGAGCGCCTCGCCCAACGGCAGGGCGTGCGCATCTTCTATCTGGCCACCGGCCCGTCGCTGTTCATCCCCATCTGCGAAGGACTGCGCAGCGCCAGGCTCAACGAGAACAGTCGGATCGTGCTGGAAAAGCCGCTCGGGCACGATCTGGCCTCGTCGGAGGCGATCAACGATGCGGTGGGCGCGAGTTTTCGCGAAGACCAGATTTACCGCATCGACCACTACCTCGGGAAAGAGGCGGTACAAAACCTGCTGGCGCTGCGCTTCGGCAACGCGATCTTCGAGCCGTTGTGGCGACGCGAGTTGATCGACAGCATTCAGATTACGATTGCCGAGGAAATCGGCGTCGAAGGGCGCGGCGAGTTCTACGAACAGACCGGCGCGCTGCGCGACATGGTGCAAAACCATCTGCTGCAACTGCTCGCCATCGTCGCGATGGAGCCGCCGCTGTCGATGGACGCCGACGCCGTGCGCGACGAGAAGCTGCGTGTGTTGCGCTCGCTGCGTCAGCTCGACGACGACACGGTCGCGCGCAACGTGGTGCGGGGCCAATACGGCGGTGGCGCGATCGGCAAGTCGGCGGTGCCGGCCTATGTCGACGAGCCGGGCGTGCCGCCGTCCAGCCAGACGGAGACGTTCGTGGCCCTCAAGGCCGAGATCGACAACTGGCGCTGGGCCGGCGTGCCGTTCTACCTGCGCACGGGCAAGCGGCTGGGCGAGCGCGTGGCGGAGATCGTTGTCAACTACCGCGCAACGCCCTATCCGTTGCTCGGCGAAGCCACGGCGCAGGCCGGCGCCAATCGTCTCGTCATCCGTTTGCAACCGAACGAATCGATCCGCCTCTACTGTCTTGCGAAGCAGCCGGGCGAAGGCATGACCCTGCAAACCGTTCACCTCGACCTCGCGTTCGACCAGTTCTTCAAGGGACACCGGATGGATGCGTACGAGCGCCTGCTGCTCGATGTCATCAACGGGCGTCTCGCGCTCTTTGTCCGTCGAGACGAGCAAGAGGCGGCCTGGCGCTGGGTCGCGCCGATCCAGGCGTACTGGTCGCGTCAGCACAAAGGGCCAAAGCGTTACGCCGCCGGCACCTGGGGGCCGCCCGCCGCAAGCGCGCTGCTGGCACAGTCCGGTACGAGCTGGGTCGAAGAAGACAACTGAGGCGGATCGCCGGGCGAGGCCCGGCGCGTCGATCCGACGTCATGTCAACCGGAGGCAAACACCCATGATCCACTGGCGCACCTTCCCCACCCGGCAGACACAGGCGCTGGCGCTCGCCAACGCCGTCGTTGCGCGGCTCGACGAAGCCTTGACGATTCGTCCGCGCGCGTTGCTGGCCGTATCGGGCGGCACGAGTCCGAAGGCATTTCTCTTGCAACTGGCCCGGCTTCCCGTGGCGTGGCGTGACATTGACATCACGCTCGTGGACGATCGCTGGCTGCCGCCCACGCACGCCGAGAGCAATGCCCGACTGGTGGCCGAGACACTGCTGCCCGGTGCGACGGGTGCGCACTGGTTGCCGCTGGTGGACACCGCGACGTCCGCCGCGCTGCAGGTGAGAACGCTCAACGACACGTGGAGGCATGGCGTGCCGCAAGTGGCCGTGCTCGGCATGGGCGAGGACGGCCATACGGCGTCGCTCTTCGCCGACGCGGCGCAATGGCACGACGCCATCGCCACACACGACAAATTCGTGCTCGTGCAGCCGCAGCACGCGCCGCACCTGCGCGTGTCATGGTCGCTCGCCGCGCTCGCGTCCTGCGAGCGCCTCTTGCTGCAAATTCAAGGCCCGGCCAAACGCGCCGTCTTCGAAGCGGCGCAGGCCGAGGTGCAGGACAACGCCATCTCCCGGCTGATCCACTGTGAAGGAGTGAACATCGATGTCTTCTGGAGTGAGGAATAATCCTCCACACGTAAGCGGTCCCCGACTGCTGGCCGACATCGGCGGTACCAACGCCCGGTTCGCGCTGGAAGTCGCACCCGGCGATCTCGTCGAGATCCGCGACTATGCTTGCGACGATTTCCCAGGCGTTCCCGAAGTCATCCGTGCGTATCTTGACGAGGCCGATCACGCTGAGCCGGTGCGGCATGCCGCGATCGCGATTGCGAATCCGATTGCCGGTGACGAGGTGCGCATGACGAATCGCGACTGGCACTTCTCGATTGAAGCGACACGTCGTGCGCTGCGCTTCGAGACGCTGCTGGTCGTCAACGATTTCACCGCACTGGCGATGGCGCTGCCTTACCTGTCCGAGGCACAGCGGCGTCAGGTGGGCGGCGGCGAACCGCAGCCGGGCGGTGTGATCGGCTTGCTCGGTCCGGGCACCGGCGTTGGGGTGTCCGGCTTGATTCCGGCGGCAGACCGCTGGATCGCGCTCGGCAGCGAAGGCGGGCACACGACGTTCGCGCCGGCGGACGAGCGCGAAATCGAGGTGCTGCGCTACGCATGGAAGCAGTTCCCGCACGTGTCGTTCGAGCGTCTGGTAGCCGGTCCCGGCATGGCGCTCGTCTATCAAGCCTTGGCGGCGCGAGACGGCCGCTCGGCGCCATCGCTGGAGACCCCCGCCATCGTAAAGCTCGCCCAGGCGGGCGATGCGCTCGCGCGTGAGACCGTCGATTGCTTTTGCGCGATGCTGGGCACGCTCGCGGGCAATGTCGCGGTGTCGCTGGGCGCGGTGGGCGGCGTGTACTTGGGGGGCGGCGTGATTCCGAAGCTCGGCACGTTGTTCGAGGACTCACCGTTTCGTCAGCGCTTCGAGGCAAAGGGGCGATTCGAGGCGTATCTGAAGGCGATTCCGACTTACGTCATTACGGCCGATCATCCGGCGTTCCTGGGCACGTCCGCCATCCTTGCCGAACAGCTCGGCACGCATGCGGCGGGCGCGGGCGCGCTGATCGACCGTCTGCATCGGTTGCGCGACCGGTTGAGCCCGGCCGAGCAGCGCGTGGCCGAACTCACGCTCAAGCAACCGCGTGCCCTGCTCGCGGAGCCGGTGTCGGAAATCGCGCGTCTGGCGCGGGTGAGCCAGCCCACGGTCATTCGTTTTTGCCGCAAGCTCGGCTGTCAGGGACTGTCGGACTTCAAACTCAAACTCGCGAGTGCGCTGACCGGCACGCTGCCGGTGCGTCATGGACAGGTGCACGTGGGCGACTCGGCGGCGGAATTCAGCGCCAAGGTGCTCGACAACACCGTGTCGTCGATTCTGCAGATGCGCGAGCATCTCGACGCGCGCACGCTCGAGGCGGCCGTCACCTTGCTCGATGGTGCCCGCCGCATCGAGTTCTACGGGCTGGGCAACTCCGGCGTGATCGCGCAGGACGCGCACTACAAGTTCTTCCGCTTCGGCATGCCGACCATCGCGTACGGCGACCCGTATCTGTTGCAGGCGTCGGCAGCGCTGTTGGGAGACGGCGATGTGGTGGTCGCCATTTCCGCGTCGGGCCGCTCGGCGGATCTGAACCGCGCGGTCGACATCGCCGTGGCGCGCGGCGCGAAAGTGATTGCGCTCACGGCGCGCAACTCTCCGCTGGCGCGCAAGGCGACGCTCGTGCTGCCCAACGATCACGTCGAGACGATGGGCGCTCACGTGACGATGATCGCGAGAATTCTGCACCTCGCGGCGATCGACGTGCTCGCCGTGGGCGTGGCGATTCGGCGCGCCGGGCCAGGGGCGGAGACGGCCGGCGAGGGCGCGCTCGATTGGCTTGGCCACGGCAGCGGACGGGACGCGGAGACGCCTGCCGGTCGTGTCACAATGGGCGCATACTCCCCCTCATGATTAAGACAGAAGAGGTTTGCGCATGTCCGAACAAGAACCGGTCCATGCCACCCGATCGATCGCGGATCCGGTGGAAGCCGTCGCCTACCTGAAGACGATTTACGATGCCAACACGGCGTACCTCCGCGCCGCTTTCGACCGCTTCGCCACGCAGAAGGAGGCGGCGCGGCGCGTGAGTGCGCACTATCCGTTCATTCGCATCACCACCGAAGACATTACCCAACTGGACAAGCGTCTGTCCTATGGCTTTGTGTCGGGGCCGGGCAGCTATCAGACGACGGTCACGCGACCGGATCTGTTCGAAAACTACTACGTCGAGCAGCTTCGCCGTCTGGCGCACAATCACGGCGTGGCCTTCGAAGTGGGCGTCTCCGACGAGCCGATCCCTGTGCACTTCGCCTATCAGGACGGCGTGTACCTCGAAGGCGATCTCGATCAGACACACCTGCGCGCCATGCGCACCGCGTTCGACGTGCCCGATCTGGCAACGATGGACGACAGCATCGTGAACGGCACGCGCGATCCCATGCCCGGCGAGATCTTGCCGCTCGCTCTGTTCACGGCGCCGCGCGTGGATTATTCGCTGCATCGTCTGCGCCATTACACAGCGACCTCGCCCGAAAATTTTCAGAACTACGTGCTCTTCACGAACTACCAGTTCTATATCGACGAGTTCGTCGAACTGGGACGCGAGCTGATGAGCGCGACCGACGATCCGGCCTTGCGCGAATACCGCAGTCAGTACACGGCGTTCGTCGAACCGGGCAACGTCACGCACTGGAACCAGAACATAGCCGCGCTCGACGCGCGGGGCACGCCGCCGCCGCGCCTGCCGCAGATGCCGGCATATCACCTCGTGCGCCCGGACAACACGGGCATCACGATGGTCAATATCGGCGTGGGGCCTTCCAACGCGAAGACCATCACCGATCACATCGCCGTGCTGCGCCCGCATGCCTGGGTCATGCTGGGTCACTGCGCAGGGCTGCGCAACTCGCAGCGCTTGGGCGACTACTGCCTGGCGCACGGGTACGTGCGTGAGGATCACGTGCTCGACGACGATCTGCCGCTATGGGTGCCGGTGCCGCCGCTGGCCGAGGTGCAGGTCGCACTCGAGCGTGCCGTGGCCGACGTCACGCAACTCGACGACTTCGAACTCAAGCGTGTGATGCGC
Organism: Pandoraea sp. B-6; assembly: GCF_000282835.1. Lineage (NCBI taxonomy): Bacteria > Pseudomonadati > Pseudomonadota > Betaproteobacteria > Burkholderiales > Burkholderiaceae > Pandoraea > Pandoraea sp. B-6. The sequence goes on from NZ_KB290558.1 coordinate 64,644, forward strand.
ACGGGCACGGTCGTCACGGTCGACAATCGCAACTGGGAATTGCGCGATCACCGCGAGCCGGTGCAGCGCATGAGTCAAAGCCGGGCGATTGCACTCGACATGGAGAGTGCGACGATTGCAGCGAACGGCTTCCGTTTCCGGGTGCCGTATGGCACCTTGCTCTGCGTGAGCGACAAGCCGCTGCACGGGGAGCTGAAGCTGCCCGGCATGGCGGACCGGTTCTATCGCGAGCGCGTCGACCAGCATCTGAAGATCGGCGTGAAGGCGATGGAGCTGCTGCGCAATAACGGTCTGGATCGTCTGCACAGTCGCAAGCTGCGCAGTTTCAACGAAGTCGCGTTTCAGTAACGGACGCCGGCGACCGCTCAGGAAAACACGCGCCTGGCGTGAATGCCCAGACCCAGCGCCACGCTGGCGAGACGGTCGCCGAATACCGGTGTTGCTTTCGGAAAGGCCGCGCACATGGCACCGGAAAGGCTGCGCAGCCCCGTGGAGCCGCCGGTGAAGTAGAGCGCATCGACATCTTCGGCGCGCAGTCCGGCCAGCGCCGCCGTATGCACGGCGCCTGCCGTGATGCTCGCGATTTCGTCGCTGACCGCTTCCACCAGGCCCGCTTCCGAGAACGCGACCGCGAGATCGCGTTCGATCACCGACAGATCGATGCGCGTCTCGCCGCCTGAGGCGACGTTGATCTTCGCGTCTTCGGCATGACCGACGAGCGCGTGTCCAAGGCGTTGCTCGACCGTGCGCATCAGGCGCCGGTGATGGGCAGGGTCGGCGTACAGATGCGCCGTGAGCGCCAGTTCGCCAACGCGCTTCGGCGTGTAGACCGTGTTGATCAGATGCCAGGTTGCCAGATCGAAATAGATCCGGTTCGGTACTTCCTTGCCGTCGGGACCGAGCGCCTTGTAACCGAGTTCGCGCAAGATCGTGGCCAACTCGATGCGGCGGTCGAAGTCCGTGCCGGCGATATGCACGCCGTGGTGGGCGAGCACGTCGTCCTTGCGATCGAGATGGCGTGCCCGTTCCGGTCCGACACGCACCAGCGAGAAGTCCGAGGTGCCGCCGCCAATATCGATGACGAGCACCTGCTGTTCATCGCTCAGACGCGATTCGTAATCGAACGCGGCTGCAATCGGCTCGAACTGGAAATGCACGTCATGGAACCCGACGTCGCGCGCGCTTTGTTCGAGCGAGCGTTGCGCGGCTGCGTCGGCGCGCGGATCGTCGTCGACGAAAAACACGGGGCGACCCATGACCACATGACGCAGGTCGCCGCCGCTGGCCTTCAGCGCGTGCGTGCGCAGATGGCGCAGGAACGTGGCGATGATGTCGATATAACGCATCGCCGACCCGTTACCGAGGTCGGTCGTGCTTTCGATCAGGGAGGAGCCGAGCAGGCTTTTGAGCGAGCGCATTAGGCGCCCGTCGTAACCATCGACGTAATCGGCGACGGCTTGACGGCCAAACGACACGCGGCCACCTTCATCGGCGTTGAAGAATACGGCGGTCGGCAGCGTGCCGTAGCCGGCTTCCAGCTCGACCAGACGCATGGCGGCGCCGTCTTGCACGGCGACGGCAGAATTCGAAGTGCCGAAATCGATGGCGCAGAAGCTCATGGCATTTGCGGCCCGCACAGG